>DATAAU010000075.1:0-32656 GCA_036259955.1 Nitrososphaera sp.
TTAGAGTGGCAAGCAAATTTTGATAGTATCAATCAACCAAAATACATTTCTCAGCATTGTAATCAAGATTATGTTATACATATAGAAACTGTCAAAGTAGAGATATTAGGAAAAGCATCAAAGGATACACATAGACAAGAACAGGAAAAAGGTATGGTGTCTATGAATCAAGATGAACCCAAAGCACTAAAGGTTGCAGAGGCGATGAAGAGACAAAAACAGCAGCAACAAGAAGAAGGAGAAGGAGAAGAAAAGTAAAAATAAACTGACGCTATGTCCGATTATAGATCTCTACACCTTTCTGCGGACTTGGAACACTGTCGCTTGAGCTGCTTGTAGTTCAATTGCACATTAATAATTATGCGTCGAGCGCAAAAAAGGAGTCGAGATAATTAAATCCTCATTGAGAAAAAAGACAAGTCATCTTTTATTTATTAGCAGCGGACAATTAATGGCCAATTCACTTTTTGGCACTTAAAAGTGTAGGAGAGCTTTTATCTTCAATAAAGTGCATATTAGATGTACCATGTCAGGCCTAGTAGACGATGCAAAAGATGCTGGAGACAAGATGAAAGCAGGAGCAAAGGCAACTGGAAAGAAAGCGGAAGACCCAGACCGTGATACAAACACAGAATACAATAAGGAAAAGGTAAAGGAAAAAGTAGATAATCTCTAGTCTACATAATGCATACATAAACCACATTAGTACACGTACTACTCAAATTACCTAGAGATTATTTTTTGTTTTATTTCCTTTTTTATCTCAAGAAAGCATGAGAGATATACAGGCTGAGAATATATTTGACTTTTATTTTTTGTTCCGCCTCTGAACTGTAGCCGTAGTTGTATTAATGATTATATTATTGCACTAAGGGCCAAAGCTAGATTAGTAAAATTGCATAGTCTCGGACATTTGGATGCGTCTCTCTTCTTGCAAGCAGAGCAAGCAATAATAGCCTGTTATCTGAGTATTTATGCCTCCTTTTGACAGCGATATTCGCAGTTTAATGCTTCTTGTTCTTCTTGCATAGTAACTTGCTTTTGGTTCATTTCATCTTGTCATTATTTGATTAGAGGTGTTATGACGAATTGCCAATACTGTAAGCGCTGTTGCGGATATAACTATTAATATCATTCCCAGCATGATGTGAGCTGGATGGATAAGCCCGAATCCAGTGCCTGAAGCTACGTGAATCTCATGGGGTGCGGATTTGTAGAAGAGGCCTATTCCGATTACTGCTCCTGCTACAACCAAATATTTCATTGGCAATCCGACCTTGGAGGCAACTGCCACCACAATGATAAGTCCAAGGCCATACAGCATATCTGCAAATGGAACTAGTACGGTAATGCCGGATTCTATATCGATGACACCTCCCAATACAAGTCCTATTCCGATGAATCCAAGCACAAATCCTGTCAAGTGGATTACCAGACCTTTTACTGCATGCTTACCTGACTGTACTTCAAGACTACTTTTGGACTGTTCTGACAGTTCTATCTTGAGCCTCCACAGTTATATCAAATTTTAAAAAGAAAGAAGAATGCGCTGGCTAGCGCCACATTCCTTCGCCAAACCAGTGTGGCTTGCCTGGTCCATGCCATTGTCCAATTCCTCCATGCCCAGCCCAGTTCCCGAAAGCCATCGGATGGCCAAAGGAGCCCAATGACTGACCCTCAGATGTGAAGAGCACATTACCGTTTCCAGTGTCGACGACCACCAAGCGCCCCGTCTGGTTATCGATTTCTGCCACAAAGAATGTGTATACAAGATACCCTTGCACTACTCCCATATGTCCGCCAAGCACAGTCCCGTTCACTACCTGTTGTTGCGCAGTTTGTGCAGCTGTGAGAAAAGACACCTTTACGTTTTCGTTGATAAAATTGCTGGTTTCGTTTGCAAGGCTGACTGAGCCATTTATTTGGGGCAACCCTTCCCCAAACTTCATCATCATCATCATTCTCTGTTGCTGTTCTTGAGCAGTTGCCTGTACTAAGGACGACGCCACCAAAACTGCAGATAGCGCACCCACAGCCAGAACTGCAACCACTATTATTACTTTCTTGGTAGGAAAGTTTTTTGTTTTTGACATGCCTAGGCTTTGTGAAGAATTATTTTAACCATTGTTGACCCATGACACGTAACATAGTTACCACACCATTAATGTAGCTATGCCAAGAAGCCATTTTAGGAGGGTGTTGCACGATAGTTGCTGGTGACGAACATGCCGCGCCTCAATGGCTATTGTAGTTTATATTTATCACAATTAATCAATCCTGCAACATACAAGTCCAATAAATCTGATTAAAATGGTTCACGAATACCGCGACAGGATCTACATTAGAAAGGACGTGATACTGAAGCTATCAGAGTATGGAGAGCTTAATCAAACCAAACTTATGAGTTACTGTGGACTGAATAATGTAAAGCATCGAGGTATAATAGATGACATGGTCGATAAAGGCTTGATAGAACGGTTTGAAGAACCATGGGGTAACAAGACGATAATCAAGTACAAGGTTTCAGAAAAGGGAAGAGCAACGCTTCAGGCGATACTGGAGCCATACGAGATATTGTTTCCAAGGAGAGAGGGAGAAAATAAAACTTGATAATTATGATCACCACGACCACTATAGGTAACATAGTTACTGCATTCCTTATAATGAGCTGGAGGGGACTTTATAGATAGTGGCCGCAGATCCCATCAAAGACAAGCCTGTAGAAAATATCTTCAGGATAACCGATGAAATAGTTCACCAGCTAAACAAGACTAAAAAAATGATTATCCTGATGATAGTTTCTATCGTTATCGTATTGCCTGCAACGCACATCATTTCCTTTGCATTGATTGGAGACACTACATTTGATGGTGGTGATGAAGCTCGACCGCCATGGTTTGACCGCTCTGACAGTGGTGGCCCTCCAAACAGTCCTGCATTTAGAATTGTTCAGGCTGTTGTAATTGGCACTATTCTCTTCTGGTTAGGGATAGGGATTAGGCAGTGGTTTGTGTTTTCAAAATGGACTAAAAAGTACAAGCAATACAAGGACCTTCAGAAAAAGATCGATGAAAAGCTGGATTATGATGATGATAATAGAGACGAAGTAAATAAAGGGCAAAGACAATAGCGGAATATATTCTTGCACTTCCTTCAAGCTGAGCGAGCTTGACTATGTAATTTGCAAATTGTAAGAGAAATGAATAGATTTTTTGTTGTATTGCATTATCAACTTACTTATCAGATATAGTGCATTACATAGCGGACTATACAGATATGAGCGAATATGAGAACATGCGAACTGCAGATATTATTGCAGACGCACTATTAGATTGGAATGTCGATACTATCTTTGGTTTACCTGGTGACGGCATTAATGGATTTATAGAAGCCTTAAGAATAAAGCAAGATAAAATCAGGTTCATACTTGTAAGACACGAAGAATCTGCAGCGTTTATGGCATGTGCTTACGCAAAATATACAGGAAAGCTTGGAGCTTGTGTTGCCACTTCGGGCCCTGGTGCGATACACCTCTTAAATGGGCTATATGACGCCAAAATGGATAATACTCCTGTAATTGCAATAACAGGCAGTACATACTCTGATCTAATGGGTTCGTCTTACCAGCAAGATGTAAATTTATTACAACTATTTTCAGACGTTTCTGTTTATAACAATATAATAACTGCACCAGAACAAGCAGAGATGGCTGTTGACATAGCATGTAGAACCGCATTTGCACAAAGAGGAGTTAGCCATTTGACAATCCCAATAGATGTGCAAGAAAAAAAACACCAAGGTAAATACTCACGGCACAAAGTGCCGGGCCATACATCGGATATTTTTGTTGCTGCAGGTGACGCTTTACCAGACAGACGCCTATTAGAGAATGCTGCTGAGGTTATTAACTCAGGAAATAAGGTAGTCATACTTGTTGGCCAAGGAGCATTAAATGCAGGTCAAGAAGTAATATCGTTAGCGGAGAGGATGGGAGCTCCCGTTGTTAAGGCTCTGTTAGGCAAAGCTGTGATTCCCGATAACCATCCTCATAGCATAGGCGGAATTGGCATGCTAGGGACTGAACCTTCTATGGATGCCATGAGTGAAGCTGACACATTGCTAATGATCGGTACGTCATTTCCCTATATCGAATATCTTCCTAAACCAGGACAAGCAAGAGGCGTCCAAATTGACATCAAGGCTGAAAGAATAGGATTACGCTATCCGGTTGAAGTAGGTTTGGTTGGTGATTCAAAAAAAGTGTTGTCATCTCTGCTTCCTTTGCTCCGCGACAGAACAACAAAAAATGGCAGTAGCAGTAACAGTAGTGATCATCAGCAATACCGGCAAGAAGAAGAACAACAAATGGAATTTCTAAGATCGAAACAACAATCAATGAAAGAATGGACTGAGTTATTGGATAGGCAAATTAGGCATGCTGATAAAAAAAAGGCAATCAAACCACAGGCTATAGCTAGTGCAGTTTCTGAAGAACTGCATGATAATGCGATAATTTCTGTGGATAGCGGTACCAATACTATCTGGGGTGCACGTTTTTTAAATATTAGAAGAGGGATGAAATTTTCTTTATCTGGAACTTTGGCGTCTATGGCATGTGGTTTGCCTTATGCAATAGCAGCTCAACTTGCATATCCAGACAGACAGTGCGTAGCGTTTGTAGGCGATGGAGGTTTTGCAATGTTAATGGGCGAATTTGCTACTGCAGTGCAGTATAACTTGCCAATCAAAGTTGTAATTCTAAAGAATAACACACTTGGCATGATACGCTGGGAACAAATGGCCTTTCTCGGAAATCCAGAATTTGGTGTTGAATTTAGCCCAATAGATTTTGCCAAAATTGCTGAAGCATGCGGTGGCACAGGATATACAATAAAAGAGTATGATGATATAAAACCAATCATGAAAAAGGCCATGAACGATAGTGCAACAAGAAAGCCCACCATTATAGAAGCATATGTTGATCCTTTCGAACCTCCAATGCCGCCTAAAATAGAAACAGAATTTGTGCAGAATATGGCAGAATCATTTGCCAAAGGACAGCCTTATGCTAAAAGGATTGGATTGACATTATATAGAAACAGAATGATGAATTCAAAGATAAAAACCCTTCAAGACAAATTAGGCGAAAAAATCAATAATTTAATCTCAGATGAGAGAGAGAATAAAAAAGAGAGGGAGTAGAGACTGAGAGATTATTACTTAGATAGTCATTTAAACAGCGATGTTGTCTATTCTACAAAATATGTAATGTTAGATAGACCATTTCCTTTATTGTTCCAATTAACTAACATTCAGTTTTCTGAACAAAATTAAAATATCTTCTGATCTTGGTAGTGTGCAAAAAAATCTTTGAGGCAACATCATAGAGGTTCTTGTTGTAGATAGATAGTTAGATATCGCTAGTGATATTTATAAGGGATTATTGCATATATTACCTATGAAAGCAATCAGCCAAAAGAGGTCGGAGCGGTCAGATCTATCTTTTGAAGTTAGAGCTACTACTGCTTTAGGTATTTCAATAGTAGTCGATGCACTTGATTATGTTGGCGCTCCAATCTTTGCGCTTCCCATTGTTGGCGACGTTGTTGACGCAGCCGTGATGGCTATATTATTTCGTCTAACAGGTAGCAAGACTTCTACGGCTATTAACTCTATAGAGTTCATACCAGTTATCGGCGACATGATACCAGCATACACAATATCTACACTCTTATGGATTCTTAGAGAATCATCACATAGGAAAAAGCATAGCAGTGATCTTTTGACAAACCATCTAAATCATACAGCTTCAGTCAAACGAGTTAGTGGCAATATTAAACACGAGAATATCGCGGAGCCACGTCACATAACTCGAGAGAGCTTTAGAACAAAAGCTACACGGCTTTATTCCATCTTCGGGAGCAGAACACGCTGAAAGTAATTCGCATTACCTAGTCTGGCTCAATACCAGCAATCGTGCCATTCCAGAAATGTATTATAAAAGCCTTTGAGAGTCAATGTCTTGCACTATCCTTGTTTGCTAGTCTCAATTTATTATTACAAGATCGTTGCTCACAAGCTAATGCCGTGACATGTTTGACTTACCTTTTTATAGAGTCATTTACGGATACCTTTATTCGAAGAGTTCACATACAGTGTGTGTATATATGTACCTGTTTTCATGTTATTTATCTGAGATACATAGTTGAGCAGGAAATATGCAAGAAGATCCCAAGATCATTACTTCAGTGGCTCCTTATGTAACTATCGCCAATGCATTGCAGGCCATTCAGCTTGCGCATGAAGACGGTTTTTCTGGGACAGAGCTCAGCGAAGATCATCTACATTGTCTTGTACGCGTCAAGCCAAAGTGCCTACAATTGATGCGTGAATACAGCTCAGACAAGCGCATGATCAATTCCCTTCACAGGACACTCTTCCGTCCAAGCATTGATTCAGAAAACCAAACGGAAAGAAAATGGGCAGTAGAATACGCATGTAAAACACTTGACTATATGGAAGCTGGTGGGATTGTAAGAATGGTTATGCACAGTTTCAGCGATTTGCCTGCTTTTTTTAATGCCAAGGCGGAACGTGCTAATAAAGTAGGATATGTTCTTGGTTGTAGCGTGGTGCAAGTCTATGGGATCTTGGCTCCTGCATTAAAGGCGTACCGTCAACTGAGAAAGGAAAAGATAGAGGCATGCTTTATGCGATCGCTTGCAGAAATTGCAAAGTATGCTGCAGAAAAGAAGGTAGGGGGTAAACCTATCCAAATTGTATTTGAAGAGCATTATTCAGATGCTATTAATTATGACAGCATTCCATATGGAAAAGGAAATTTTGCTAATGTGATCCGAGGCATAGATACAGCACATCAGCTAATAAGAACAGGGCAAAATACAGACCTTTCCGATATGTTTGAGCCAATTCACTTTCATGCAGTTGATACAAACGGCATAATAGATGATCATAGGACATTGGGCAAAGGCAAGGTAAGTTTTGAAAATAGTATATCACACATCATCAAACGGAAATTGACAGATACTCTCGTAATAGAGAATGGTACAAGGAAAAGCGCGTTAAAGTCCAAAATGATGTTGATGTCTATGATAAAAAGGTGTTAACAATAATCAGACGGCAAATCTTCTTTACAAAATTGAACTACATTTGATTCATCTACTTTATCGCAATTGTCAAGGACAGGTAGAAGTATTATCATGACCTCCAGAATCTTGCTTATTGAACAAGATAAGGGTCAAAGTGGAAGAGGAAGATAAGAAGAAGAGGATGAGGAGGAGAAGAAGAAGAAGCAAAATGATAGACTAAAGAATCATGCGGTATAAAGAACATAACATATGAGCGAGCAAAAGGACAAAACTCCCGACCAAGTATCAGATGAAGATTACAAAGTAGCTCCAACTAGTGCAGATGAAGCGAGACTAAAGAAACACCATGCTACTGCCGATAGCAAAGAACAACAAGCAAACGATGAGAATTATCAGATTCCTACCGATACAAAGGTGAAAGAGGAAATGAGAGAAGGAGTAGAATAGAACACATATCGTCATTTTATGTAGATAGTCGAACAGCCATCGATGAAACAAACAAGACAATTACCTATGAAATATCGAGGTACACTCGGAACTTGCGGAAAAAACCAAAGGTGAGGAGGTGCTAGAGACAATAGACTAGAATTTCTGCAAGCGTGCAGAAAATTCTCTCCTATATTGCAGTAATAATATACTTTTTTGGTTCATTTTAATGAAAGTTTTTTCAAATATCAGATGGTCCGGTAGAACTCTTCAAAGCAGGTAGTTTAATAAGCAATAGAAGGTAAAAATGGTCCTAAAGGATCCTGATACTTTCCAGCTGTCATTAGATTAGCAGGCCAGACAATACGGAATCCTGTATCAAGTAGCCATCGGACAATATCTGAGTTGCGGCCAGGGACGAAGAAGCCATGACCAAGAATCGCAGATGAGTTTGCTATTAGCGCCTTTAGAACTTCATTTGTCTTAGCAACCGCATGACCAAGAAAACCTATACCTGCAGCATAACCTGAAATAGTATCAGTACTATCAATAGCAACACTAGCTACTCGCTGATCGATAGCGTGGCGCAACTCCAGTTCTCTTGAAAATCCATGAATTGATATGCAGATCTGATTACATGCAGAAATGTCTTGCGGTTCAGCTACACGGACATCATACTTCTTTTGTATAATGGTTGGGGATGGACTCCCCTGCATAAGAAATAGAGGCTCGCGTAATGCAAAACCACATTTGGTATAAAGTGCAAATGATCGCAAATGGCTAGGCGACTGAACGAGACGTACTTGATCATAGTCACGCTTGCGTGCTTCCATAAGAGCGGCCTCCATCAGTGCCCGGCCCACTCCTCCCTCAGCAGAGGGGTCCACAGTAAGTGGACCAATGGCAGCTACAGGAGAAGGTGGGAATCTATGAACGAATATGCTGCCCAGAATTCTTCCCTCTTGTTCAGCCAAAGAACCCCACGAATAAGGATTGGCAAGCATTGTCTTGATCATTTCTACAGCGAATTCGTTAGTCGGCTGTTCGGAGGGATAACCGTGAGCCGATGAGATCACCTTATGTGCTTGAAAACCTATTTTGCCACATATTTCCGCATCAGCTTGCTCGATTGACCGGATAGTTAAGCCCATAGCAAGTCTTCATGGAGATGCAGTAAAAACATTGCTTTAAAGATAATGCTGGATGAACTCAAACACGCTAACAAGCGTTCACCACTCTGATTATTTGAAGAATGTATTATAATTGCTATCGTGGTTAATGAATTTTTATAGAGAAGAAAACAGACGGCAATTGCTTAATAATTGTAATATGAAATTGATGACAATAAGGTCTGAAATAGTTAAGAATGACACCACAATCATCTCCAGCTTCATTATCTTTTCCCCTTAATTTTATTGAAAACTCGCTATCTGTAGAATTGGATATTGTAATATCGGTCATTCTCAGAACTGTAATAATTACCACATTTGTCTTCTTAGTAATACGATGGATGCATCACAAGGGCACAGGACAGCTGAGCATGCACGAACTCTTAATTATTATTGGTCTTGGTTCTGCCATTGGCGAGCCTATGATATATATTCAAGAACTAACACTTACACAAGCCTTTACAGCTATCATAATAGTTGTGGCATTATTCAAACTCATTGATTATCTCACAATTAAGAGCAAGCGGTTTGAAAAATTTGCAGAAGAGGATCCTACGCTTCTGATCAAAGACGGTGCATATATTGAAGAAGGATTTAGAAAGGCCAGGGTAACCAAAGGTGAGTTTCATGCGCATATGCGTACAAATGGCATAAAAGACATATCAGAAGTGGAAGAGTCATACCTAGAAATTACAGGACAAATTAGTTTCATAAAGAAAAAGACCCCGCAAGAAGCTGTCCAGCAATGACAAAGATATAGATGTGAGAAAAAGGATGACAAATAGGCGCATATCCAGAGGAGCATTCCCTCACGGAATGACGCCGTATTCAGGGTTCATTTGTCAGCCTTCACAGGATTGCTATCAATTTTGCCTCTCAAGTCATTCAGGACATGTGGTCGAATATTTTCATAAATGACGAGAGCGTTACCAGCAGGATCGCGGAATGTACAGCATGGCCCTGGAGGAATTTCAATTCTATTTTCTTCTTTCCAACCTTTAGATTTTAGCTGCTCGATAGCACTTTCGAGGTTTTCCACCTGATATATCAACATAGTATCATTCTTTTGTATGTGATCGGCAAGCAGAATATAGGGCTTGTCAGCGCTTGAGAGTTCTATACATGCCACCCAAGCTCCATATGCATGTATTTTCCAAAGTAATTTACCTCCAAGTACTTCTGTATAATATTGCACTGAAGATTCAATATCAAGTGCAGTAACATACAAGAAATCAAGTGATTTGAACATGATGTTATATCTTGTGTCCTATCATAAATTTGTAGGCAAAGAACTGACAGAGTATCACATGAAGACTATACTTCCAGTATTGTCGGTTATATCAAATGGATATATCTACTACAATATGGACAAGAATCGAGGACATCATGATCATTATCAGAAGCCGCAAATATATTCCAACTCGCATAGGTGGAAGATCATAGTGTTGCTTGTGCAGTAATTAAAAGAGGGTTTAGCCTAAAGAGCACCTCCGAGACACAATTAAAATCAAGAATATTTCATTAGTATGTGGAAATCTACTGAAGTAAGCTAACACTTACTTGTTTACTAATACTCCACGAGGCACTATCTTCCAGGCATAGATTTAGTTGCCTATTGAAACTTAACTTTTAATTACATTTCATTACACAGCCTTAACCAAATATGGACCACATTCTTGCAAGAATTAGAGGAGCAAAAATGGAAGATGTTAAAAGTATGCTAAAAGCAGACGCATCTAGGCATGCTGAACAAGGGTTAATTTTAAGACACATATGGCGCAATACGGATGATCCAGATGAGATCTTGTTTATTTTTACCACTCCGGATCTAAACCGTGCAAGAAAGTCTATTGAAATGATGCACACAGAGGTACTCAAAGAGAATCCAAAAGCAAATTTGCCCCAAATGCTGTTTTTGAAAGGTGAATAAGTCACAAAGATAATAGAAGAGTACCATCGAATTCAATTGTATATTAATTGAAAAGATTAGATTATATCTTCCAGTTAGTAAACTAGACGTAGATAGGAAGTGAGCTTATGTCAGACCCATTACATCCACGTGATCTAGGAGTTACTGTGAGAAATACACGACCAGAAGATATCCCTAGAATTATAGATTTGCAAAAAGAATCATTTCCATATCTCGCTCGTTATGGAAATATATGGCATAAAGAAGAGCTCGAAAGCCACCTTCGTATTTTTCCAGAAGGGCAATTTGTCGCTATCGAACCAGATGGCACAGTAGTTGGTTCTGCAAGTACACTTATAGTCCAACTTGATCCTCCATATGCAGAACACACATGGAAAGAGATAACTGCAAACGGCATGTTCACAAATCACAATTCTAAAGGAGATAGTCTGTATGGGGCAGATATATCTACACATCCAAAACATAGACATGAGGGCATTGGGGGCATGCTTTATGATGCAAGAAAGGAACTAGTTGTTAGGCTGAATCTGAGAAGAATGATAGCTGGAGGAAGGCTATTCAATTATAGTGAATATGCGGATAGAATGACACCATCTGAATATGCGAACAAAGTAATAAAAAGAGAATTAAAAGATCCTGTTTTGTCATTTGAGCTAGATAACGGATTTAAATTTATCAAAATACTTCCAAATTACTTGGATGATGTTCGTTCAGTGAATTATGCTAGTTTTATAGAATGGTCAAATCCCAGATACCAGCAGAATCTCTAAACCAATTATCAGATCTTTTATCTTCAAATTAAAGAGAGAACAAAGAGATTCTTGGTATCAAATACCAGTATATCAGCAGTAGCAGCGGCTGTAGTAGCCAGGATTGCAGATATTCGACATAATTTAAGAGACTCTCATAGTTATGAGGCGGTTATCCTGATAATATTCTACAGCAAGGAGACCATGACCAGGTTCATAGCCGAAGTATCCAGAGAATTCAATACTAGCTTCTATTTTGCTTATGTTACCAAAAAAAGAAAATATTAATAGGAGTTATTACTTACAGTAACAACTGAAGTTATAACTCCAATAAATAGGCCTAAAATGCTAGGAGACTAATATCTCGCTACATTGTTTTTGAATTATGACGTAAAGTTCAGAAAAAGTCTCCACAAAAATTAAAAGAGATCCGTATATGCAAACGGCTCGATGCGATCACGAAAGAGACTTTCTACTACCCTACTGGGAGGAGGAGGAATGATAGCAATCTTATCCTTCTCATGGCTACCCATGATGACAAATGAAGTGCTTGCCGTTGCTGATAGGTCTTCAATGTTATACCCCTCATGGCTACCCATGATGACAAATGAAGTGCCCATAGATCCCGACAAATTTGGAATAGAGGAAATTTACCCTGTGGCAAATAATGGTCCTGTCTGGTACATAAATAACGAAGATCCACAAAGTGACAACAACTTTTACTTCAGATCATCAGAGGATATTGAGTTGGAGGAGGAAGAGAGTGAAGAGGAATTTAGAATGGACGCAGAGACAGGTACAGAGAGACACGGAGTAAGGATTCATGTTGATTCTCCAAAAGGAACATGGAAGAATGTAGAGATGTCAGGTTACTTTAAGCTCGTTGAAGGACAGGATGAGTTCACCATGATAGCAAGGCATGGACCAAGTTATCACGACAACGAAGGATGTGACGCTTATGGTTACTACGGACTGCTTAGTGCTGAAGGTGATGCCTATTTTAAGAAAAAGACATATCATCATGGCGGAGGATATACAGACAGGACCGCAGAAGAAGAAAATGTAGTTAATGAATTACAAGATAGATGGATTGGGATTAAATTCATGGTCTATGACCTAGGCAATGGACATGTCAAATTAGAGCTATGGGTTGATGACGGAGACGAGACTAACAATTGGAAGAAGGTAACAGAGTATATAGATGATGGTGAATGGGAAACAGCTGAGAGCCATTGTGATAGACCTGACGATTACATCATAGACTCCGGCACACGAGCTACTTTTAGAGTGGATGATTCAGAATTTGAATTCAAAAAGTTGTCTGTTAAAGAAATAGAGGCAGGAGAAGCAACATTCATGCCGTATTCAATTAAGACGTTATCTGAGAATAACTAACTTGTACACTCAGATGGCAATCGGCAGCAGTCTTACACCACATATGGCATAAACGCTAAGAAATTTGGCGGTCTGTAACATGGGATTATTCCACAAACACAAAGGATGATGATGACGACGACGACATGCCACCACACCAAAATATCATACCTCCTATTTTGTTTTTTTCAACCTTCGACAACCTGAGAATTAAATTTTCATGGTTCACGCAGATACCAAAGTCATATAACAGGATTAGTAAATGGCAAAGATAATCATATATGATAATTCAAAGATAATTGAAAATAGCGACAAGAAGATGTAATAAAGTGTTGCTGTTCTTCTACCTATAGTTCAGCCAGATTCTCTGTCGGCTCATCCGTTAACAAGGGTCACATTCCTCTCTACACGATACTTTAGATGAGGAAAAAGTCTACGATCTTAACACTTTTATCTATTGCCACTATATCCGATTTTGGCATATCAAGTCGATAGTCCTGTATCAAAACACTACAATCTTTTCATTTGTTTCTCTTACTACATTCTCTATATGAGGCGAATCAGGCGCGCGCCTTCACTTCCTTGTTAAAGGGGCTTCAGGGAGTAATAAGATGCATTAGTGAAGAGAGTATTTAAAGACGGTTATTTTTTGAGTGTTAGGGTATTGAGAGCTTAGCGCTATGTGATGAGCGTTATAATCGACAAACCAACGATTAAAAATAAAAAATTAATCAAGAAAATGCTGTTCTAACCAGAGGCTGTCAATCTAAATAGTAGAATTATTTTTTGTTTGCTGGCCTTGAGGCTCAAAACTGCAAAGGAGGATGTCTATTAGTGTCATCAGTTGGTAATAAATGGCAATCATTACCAACAGTTATATACTGAGACCGACATATATTAAGTATGTCAGATAAAAAAACATCAAGAGACGAAGTAACAGCAATAACGACTACATCTAAAGCGAACGATGTTAATGATATAGTAAGAGATAATGCTTTGCGTATAGTTGACGAAATAGCAAAGGTTCAGCCCCAATTTGCTCAATCAGTATCAAACCTACAGTTAGACAACATCCAGACAGTGAGAAGTATGATTCAAACTGCATTTGCTAATCAGAAACAGTTTATTGTGCATGCTCCAAATATCCCCCAAGCCTCGCAAGTATCAGAAGTAGTTGCAAATCAGTCTACAGAAATAGCAAATAGTATAATTCGTTCTGTTGGCATTTTCAACCAGCTTGGAGTAACTGCATTGGACTCAGCAAGAGAGCACCTTAACATCTATAAAAGAACGGCAGATGCGGTCACAGACTTTAACAACAACATATTGAATGCTTGGACATCGTACTGGAATTCACAACAACAACAACAACAATTCCACAGAGCCTAGCCCTATTTTTTTATATATTTATGTATGATTGGCAAAGACACCTCTTGAATCACGAGCAGAGTAGAATTCCAGATCGGATGCCACTTGAAATTGTGAAATAAAAACAAAAGGTTCTTACTCAGACGAAGATGTACAGAAAGTACTGTACTGAATGTATCAATACGTGTAGGCCTTGCTTGAAATATTTGATCCTGCAATGACATCTAACAATGCAGCAGTCATTCCCGAGTTCATGCCCAACCAAGGGAGGATTTTAATCGCTAAAATTTAATTCCCTAGAAGTTCGGATCAAGATAAGAGATATAGTTTGAGTATAGAAGGCCGTCTCATAGCTGGCTGGTTACCATTTATATTTGCAAAATTTATTTGTGACCAACTTCAAGTTGTTAGAGATATTCTCTTAGTTGTAGATACTGGAACTGCTATTACTACAATAAATGAATTTGATGCCCGACAAATGAAAGTAGATTATTCTAAATTGACAAAAAACCAAAATTCACTAGGTATCGGCGGTTCAGCTGAGTCTTACTTGGCAGACTCCTGTCATTTGTACTTTGGTGAAGGGATAGAATCAGTGGATGTCAGGCCTGTCAAATTTCTCCGTCAAAGTAACGTTTTCAAAGTTGATCAGGAGCGCTATCCCAGTCTTTTGGGTATGGACGTGTTAAGAAATTATAAAATAAGCTTTAGCGAATCCAAAGTGATCTTAGAAAGAGATAGAAGATCTTGAATTTATATAAAAAAGTGGTAACTAATGCACTGGATAAAGAAGAAAAAGGTGGTGAGGCGAAGGTGTACGTTAATATGAGAATATAAATGAACAAAAGTACTGCTACCAGAGCATCGGTTACTTGCTATAACGTGAGGAGCATCGGAGTAACTGTGATGTTATTGAAAATTCAAATATATTCCATCAAAGTTACAGAAGCTTATATGCTCAACATATATCAACTTTGTTTTCCAAAATTCCTGTCATATGGTTAAGACGAGAAAGAGATCATCATCACAAACTTCTAAGAAGAAAATCAAGGTAGATTCTAAGGCTCACAGTAGATCAGGAAAGATCAATTCACAGAGAAGAAAAATATCAACAAAACAATCATCAAAAGCAGCTGGAAGAACTAGAATGAAAAAGAGGGCAAAGGCATCTGACATTATTATCAAGAGAACAAGTGGAAGAAGGGAAAAGTTTGAAACTGACAAAATGGCTCAAACTGTAAGTAGATCCGGTACTCCATTCTTGCTTGCAAGGGATGTTGCAAAGACAGTTTCAGAGAAGGTAATACTCAAGGAGAGTAATACAACAACAAAAGGAGGAGAAGAAGAGAGAATTTCTTCGCCTTCTACTATAGAGGTAGATGGAGGCGAGGTAAGAAAAATGGTCGCAGAGGAGCTGAAGGAGAGAAACCGTCCCGATATTGCTTCGTCTTATTCAGGTGAGCGGCCAGCGAATACGCTGCAAGGAGGGCATGAAGTAATGAACGAGAATCAACCATTGCATGATGCAGACGCTGCAATGAACAGTAAGCTACTCTTTGATTCAAGCACACAAATGGCAAGAAGTACTAAGTCTTCATCCGCATTGAAGCGTTAGGAGAACCACTGAAAAGCAAGGAGATTTGAAAAATCCGTTATTGCCAGTATTTTTTCTTTCAGCTTAGTGCAAGAGAAGAGAAAAAAGCCAACACGTCCTTGCTTTGCCTTTTTCTTTATTTCTTCACACATCTCACAAGATTTCTACTCAGATTATTGTATGAGGAAGGTAAGAGAGGCTATGAGGTTTTGCATCCATTCTTGCTAATAGCTGAGGGTTCGGCGTATTGACGCAACTTCTCCTCCTTTCTTGCATAGTTTGTCGAGAATGTTAGTCAATGATGCAATTCATAGGACATTTTTGGTTCCCATCCAGTCAATATTTTTACATAGCACTTAGCCTGACAGCGGCTCTGCTGTTGTTGCATCTGCTTCGCTTTGAACAGATTTCGCTTATCCGTAGACTTTTTTGAAATATTCCATTAATGTGATCCTATAGCTTCGCCTCCCTCAGTCGAAGGTAGAACCATTCCTTGAATTGGAGTTGGTCCAAAATGGTTTTCCAGCGCTGCGGGACTAACCCAAATGCTTACTAAATCACCTGTAAATTGTATATAACCTGGCACATCGTTTACTATTCCTTCCCTCATCGAGACTGAGAATGTTCCATTGAATGTTGTTACGGCGTCGCCGGTATGGCTCACAGAATGTTGTGTAAAGTTGGATATCACATGTTCATGCAAAACATTACCATCAAGTCGAACCATATGTATTGTAGCATTAAATGATTGTACTTGTGGTTCTGCACGCCCAATCAAAGGACCATCTAGTTGCATCACCCAATCTCCTGCAGTGCTCCAAGCAAATAACTGCTCCTGAGCGCCTTGGATACTTCCGATTTCGCCGTTAAGTGTTGTGGCGTTAGTAACCAAGGGGTCTGGAAGAGGCACACCTATTGCTTCTGTTTGATTGTTTGTCGCATTTACCTCGCCAGCTGTTGTATTAGTGGAGGGGGAAGAAGACGGTGGGACTGGCTGCTCTGCTTCCTGCGCATACGCTAGTGAAGTATCGGTAATCGCAGGTAATGAGGCCATCATACCCCAGCAAGCGGTTGCAAATGCTACTATTACTACGGCTATTGCAGTATGCAATGATTGCATTTTCGATTTAGCATTTTTCATGGTTTCCGAGGGTTTCATAATAGAATTAAGTCTTTGCTAACTTTGCTAGGCAATTTTGTTATTACAAAAAAATTATCCAGAAATAGATATCGCCATTCTGCGTCAATCTTGCTTTAGACAATACAATTGCATCGGCATGCCATGTCATTGCATTCGAGGTTAATGGCCTCTAAAAAATATCTGCCTAGACATCTAGGACTTTATCTCCTTATTATTTCGATTCAGATAAGAGGAGACAATTAACCTTTAAGAGGCACATAACATCTACACCTATGTGTCCGATACTGTAAACATCAGATACTCAAAGTACAATAAAGTGCGCTTCAAATCTTTAGAAGGTAGGGACAGAGGTAGAGAGATGTTCACTGAATTTTTTAGCAGCATAAAGAAAGGAGAATTAGGAAAGGAAATGAGGGGCCACATCATACTTGAGAGTGCAAGTGACACCCAAGAATCAATCATCCTGACCTTTTGGGAGACAAGAGATGATATGGACAGGTTTTATTCAACACAGAATGAAGCTTTAGCTAGCTTGGTTGAAAGAGCAAAGCCTTTATTTGAAAAAATGCCTGAAAGAACAGATTATACTGTGTCGGATTTGTCATTGTAGCATCTCTTGACTATTATCAAGAATATACGGAGAGAGTATATGTGTTTGATCTATAGTTTCTGTTTATTCAGCACAAGCCATTGTTTGGCTACATGAATGTCATCTTCCGTTAGCTCGTGGCCGCTATTTTGCCATTGTAGATCGACGATAGCATTAGCTTGTTTGAACAATCCATAGAGCCTCTCTGCTTCTTGTCTTGTAGCTATGGGATCTCTTAATCCAGACGACAGCAATATGTGCTTCTCCGACAGGTCACCAAGGCTATCGGGAACAAGAGGAACCATAGCACGGAAAAGTAATGCACTGGATAAGATTTGCGGCTTGAGCAGTAGCATGCTAGCTGCTATGTTTGCACCGTTGGAATAGCCTACTGCTACGACTTTGTTCAGATCAAATTTGTATATTTTTGAAGCATTCTCAACAAATCGAGCGAGCTCAAAGGTGCGAAACTTAAGATCCTTGATATCAAAGATGCCTTCAGCATGCCTGCGAAAGAAACGCGGTATTCTGCCGGCTTCTAGTATTTTGCCGCGAGGACTTAGCAATCCGGCATGGGGGTCAAGCTCCCGTCCTAGCGGCAGAAGGTCATCCTCGTTCCCACCCGTTCCATGCAAAAGAAGCAGAGTTAATGCAGAATTGTCATCTTTACCCAGAGGTGGAATATAACGGTGAATAAAGCCAAGAACATCTGATTTGTTATCCTGTGCTGGTGTGGGAGACATATGCAGAGCTCCTCCGATTCTATACTACTGTCGCTCCCGAGAGGTTGTTTTTATTGGAGGCAACAGGTGTTCCAGCTTTGCACGCGCAGGCTCAAGCCACTCGGGCAATTTTAATTGCTTACCAAGATCTTCTGGTCTTTCGTCTATAGCAAACCCAGGCGGATCTGTAGCAATTTCAAAGAGTATACCACCGGGCTCTCGAAAATAGATAGAATGAAAGTATGTGCGATCAATTACAGGAGTCGGATTAAGCTTTGCTTGTTCAACAATTCTCCTACGCAAATCCAACTGATGCTTATCGTTAGCAGCGCGCCATGCAATATGGTGAACCGTACCTATCCCCACATAGCCTCTAGATATTTCAGGTTGACACACAATATCGACAAATGAGCCTATGGAGAAGGAGGACTCTGTCCTGCTTCCGTCTCCATTTTTATTGCTAACATTTTTTCCTGCTATTCCAAAGCGAAATCTGTCTTCCTTGTTGTCTTTGGCTATAAGTTTAAATCCCAAAGTATCAGCCAGAAGCGATGCGGTGCGCTCATATCCTTCCTCAGAAAGGGTAGCGGAGTGGAATCCTCTTATGGCATGCTCTTTACTGATTGGGCTTTCCTTCCATACGTTATTGTCCGTCTGTTGTAGTCTTAACCGTTCCTGAGAATCAGTAGAAGAATGAGAAATAAGCTCAAGCATCAATCCATCCGGATCGTGGAATGAAACAAATTCGTCGCCAAAGCGTTCTGAAGGGCCAACAAACGAAATGTCATTGTTCTTGAGCCGGTCAATCCAATAAGTCATCGAACCAGGAGGAATTAAAAATGATATAGCGGTAACCTGTCCTGTTCCGCGATGCCCTGCAGGTGCTTCAGACCAAGGAAAAAAGGTAAGAATGGTGCCGGGATGTCCAAGAGAATCACCATAGTAAAGGTGATAGGTTGTTGGATCATCAAAATTAACTGTCAGTTTAACCAACCTCAATCCCATTAGCCCTGAGTAGAAGTCAATATTTCGCTGAGGGTTTCTAGCTATACATGTGATATGATGAATCCCAAGAGTACCTTCCTCTGATCTTTTTTGATTATCCTCCACCACATCTTCTCCCTTCTATTCTTATGCCTCACACACCGCATTTCAATATTTAAAAAGATTGCACCAAGACTTCACACATATGTGTTCTTTAACACATGTTTACACATTGATAGGGAATTTTGGCGTTTGTACAGTTTCAAGAATTAACACTGCCATCTTAAACGGAAAAAAAATTGAATCTTGGACACTGGGACATAAAAAAAGTTTACACGCCATGGTCATCACCAAGCTGAGCAAGCCAAGTTTAGGCTTTTCTACCTAACACCAAATAAGAAAAAGTAGAGAAATAGGCAAAGTCGTGGTTATGATGAGGTTGTTATTTGTTTAGACTCTTTTGTTTGTTCAAGAAATAAATCAAAGACTTATTGTAATTCAGACGATATACATATTGTATCAGAGCAAAAAATTACAATGTCAAACAAAAAATAAAGAAAGAGAGATTTCTCTATGTCTCCTATTTGTTATAAGGTAAGGCGCAAGTGGCGGGCTTGCCGTCTATCTTCAATCAAGTCCTGAAGATAGTATACAACACATCACTGCCGATACCGTTAACCTTCTTCTTCTTCTCCGCCTTCTCCGCCTTCTTCTTCTCCGCCTTCTCCGCCTTCTCCGCCTTCTTCACCATCGTCGCCGCCATTGTCATCTTCGGCGTCATCACCAGTAGTCATGTTAGCGCTTAAGGCATTAAGAGCTGCATTGAGATTCATCAGTACGCCCTCAGTGTCGTTATTCTGTGCTGCGATACATGCTTGTTCTATAAGCTGCGTTGGTGATCCGGTCGTCTGGTTTGCTCCTGCAGTAGTAGCATTTCCTCCAACTATCGTGGTACCCAATGTAGTTGTTCCGCCTTCTGCTCCGCCTTCAGCAGCTTCGGCAGCTCCGCCTGCAGTAGTAGTCGCGTTACCGCCGCCTGTTTGTGGAGCACAAGCAGTCCCAGTAGTATTACCAGCCCCAGCTGTTGTTGGGGAGGTAGTAGTAGCATTGCCTCCTGCTGTCATATTTTGTGCTATTGCTGGCTGGTTGTTGCCAATCATGGATAGCCCTGACAAAAGTGCCGCGGCAACTAGCATACCTGCCATAGGTATAGCAGCTGCTATTGCTTTGGTTCTATCGTTTTTGTTATTATCGTTTTTTCCACTATGTGGATTCATTACCTCCCGGTGTAAACGTTATAGCACTTAATGATTTCATAACATTCTAGCAAACTAGAAGCTGAACGAATGAGACTACATTATAATTGAGCTCAAATAAAGGTGTCTAACCTACTATGTTAAGGAAACAGATCTAGTCGGGTAGATCTCCTTATGCATGAACGAGAAGCAAAAATGGCAGAGCCTGATGATAGGGAATTTTTAAGATTTTGCATGTCTAAGATCCAGCTAGTGTTTAACAGATTACAATTATAATCACAATATCTGATCGTATGAGCTAAAAGCAATGACCATAACAGCATAACTATGTTAGCAAACCTCTCAATGCCTCGACTCCGCTTCTATCTTCAGACTAATCACAATTTATTGTTATTTCTGTAAGTCCGCATTTATTCAATCGGATAAAAACAAAGAGAAGGGAGTCTTTTGCCCCCAACTCGGTCGTTTGCGGCAAATAGGTCAGATTGATTGTCTACGGTCTACCGCGTTGTCGGTCTAGTTCATTTCATCTTCCTGCAGTGGTCTGGTTTGCTGAGGGAGTTATCACCTACTCTTATTGATCGGTTACTTGCGCAGATTGGGCTGCGCCCTGGTCTATGTCTTGGTCAACAGCACCGCCAAATCCGCCTGTAACATTAGCTGCTTGGCCTGCGCCCTGGTCTATGTCTTGGTCAACAGCACCGCCGCCTTCTACAGTAGCTGCTTGGCCAGCATCCTGGTCTATGTCTTGGTCAAGACTGCCACCTTCTGATATTACTCCTTGCTGACTTGCGGCTTGGTTGATAGTCTGCTGGATAGATGCAGGATTGGTAGTATTCGCGTTCAATATCTGTTGCGCGCTTTGGGCGACGACTTGGTTCACGGTATTGTTATTTCCTGTGATATATGCAATATTGTATGCGTTTTGTGTTATCTGTTGGTAAGTGTTGGCAATGACGTTAATGTTCGTGACTTCGTTATTCTGTATGTTGATGAAATTGTTTACGGTATTCTGAATTATATTCTTGACTCGGATGTCTATATTGATGTCATCTTCGCGGCCGCTATTTTCATCTGCACAAATAACGCCTATCGAAGCAACTCTTGCGTCATTGGTGTCAGTATTCTTGACAACAGCTATCCACGACATATGGTCATCATCAAATGCCCATGGGAACGACTGAAAGTCAACGACGTCTGGTGACTCAAACATAGACATGTATGATACTGCAAATTCATCTTCGAGGCAGTCAGCGAATAACACCTTTATCTGGTTGGGCTCTAGTGTAGTTACACCGCCCCAGCGAGGGGTGAATTCTATCCCATTGACATCTCTATCAGATTCGCTCAGGTTTTCTGTTGCTTCGTCTTGGGTAGTTAGAATATTTTGTTCTTCTTCTGTTATTGTGGTTGCTGCTGTCTGTTGGACTGTTGTTAATGATCCCGCAAACAAAAAGGTCGCAATAATCAGCGCTGATAGTACTGATCCAGATCTTGCCAATGATGATGACGATAATGGTAGTTTATCAAATGTCATTTGTTCCTAGTCCTCCTTTCTGATTTATTCTTCGTAGCCGTTGTTGATGCTGCATGCTGATGTCAATTGAGTTATAGGTATTTTCCGTAAATTCTTTTGTTGTTGATATCAAAGATGCCGTAATCATCATGGCTTCTGTCGATATCGTCGCCGGCATGGCGATCGTATGTGATAACATACCACGAGTGGCTTATGCTCGTAAATAAGCCATTCTATATATCACTCTAGAACTTTTCATCAGAGTCCTTAACCAGCCTCGCCAAAAACATCAAGTATCTCGTTTTCCAAATAGTCCTTCGCATAACACCTTAACCATTGTTGCGGTTAATATCTCGTTACTTAGAAGCAATATCAGTCAGTGGCTAAGCCACTCGGAGGATCTAGGAATATAAGGATAAATAAAAGAGGTGGGCCAGGACGGTGCTTATATGTGCAGTCAGGGAAATTTGCAAATATCGCATCTTGAGTATGTCTCCCCGTCTAGATGATTGAAATGTGTGCCACATGATTTGCATGTATGATGAATATCATCAAAACCGTCATGCGCCACAAATTGGTTGCTTTCAAGCTGCTGACTCTTACATGCTATGCATCTGCAACCACACGATATCATCTCGTATCATTCAGAGAGAGATATATCGCTCTCTTCCCAACACTATTGCTCAACAATCTTGCTATATACATATAACATAACCTAATCGATGGCAGGTATAGTCAGCTTGATGTCAGGAGCAGAGTCAGGTTCTTCCCAGTCAAGTACATCTGGAATTATTTCACCCAAGGGATCATAACTATCGAATCGTGTCTTTTGCGGAGCTGATGCAACAAGGTGAACCCGTACGCTGTTAGAAGTCGACATCGAGGATAACATTCCTACCTCTATTGAACCATCCTCTTTGAATATTCCTCGCACACAGCCTACCAATTTGTTCAGCTCACCGATAGGGGTTCTTTTGCCTCCCATTACATACACCATTGCTCTTTTGACAGTGCTTGCGTCGGGTATAGTATCATATAGCATTGCAAGCGAATCACGCAGAGAAGATTCCGAGCTAGGATTTGGCCTACTTGTGCACAGCACGTTCATAGCGGGTTTTATCATACCAGAAGAGATGGAGGCAATTACTTCAATTATTGCATTGTTTGTAATGGCAAAGCAATCATGCTGAGACAGTTCTGGGTTATTGTCTAAAAAGGCGTCATTGTCCATCACTATTGTTGAATCTGAAACTTCACGCACTCTTCTTAGAGCGGTTCCAGCAGTGAAAATGCGATCGGCTTCATATTTGAATGGCATAATTGCTATAGAGATTACCGCAATTCTCGAATCTTTTGCCATCTTGCATACAAGCGGTGAAATTGCAGTGCCTGCTCTTCCGGCTAAATTTGATATGACAATAACTGTCGAGTAGCCGCGCATTGCTTCAGTCATCTCATCCCGATGACCCTCTACGAAAGAGCGTAATTTGTAACTAGAAGGGTTAACCCATTCCCCAGAACGAACAAAAATAGCATTGCACTTGTCATTATTTACCAAATCTTTCTTATCGTTGCTTATCAACAGGCATTTGCATTCAAGAGCCGCACATGCTGCAGCTGCAATTTTACTTCCTACGCCGCCGATGCCCACCAGCAACATAGGATTTTTGACAGATAGCTCTTCCTCCAAGATCCCCCAAGCTCCCCCGCACAGAGATACCTATGTCAAGTTAAAAAGCTTTGGTGATTAATCAAAAGCTAATCATAGCCTAACAAAGTTTAGCTGGTCCCTAAATCACATTTGCCTTCAATGAAAAATTGGAAAAATCAAAAATTTTTACGCTCATCATGTCACCAAGTAAAATTTGACGATCAGCAGCATTTGTTGGTAAGGAAGTTATAACCACTGGTTTGTATGCGTAGTTTCTTCCTTGTATAACTTTTCCAATCTCATCAATTACTATTTCCCCTTGCCATTCCCGCCACAAGGAGTTGCGCTTCTTTGCGATCCTCCTTGTAAGAGTGTGCAGATACTCTGATCTTTCCTTAGCTACTTGAGAGCTAACCTTCAATCCCTTCCATCCAGATGCCTCCGTCCTTGGCCTCGCAGCGTAGCGTGAAATATTAACAATATCTGGTTCAGATCTCTCAAGTAAATCAACTGTTTGTTTGAAATCATCGTCTGTTTCTGATGGAAATCCTACAATGATATCAGTTGAAATCGTCATCTCAGGGATCTTCTCTCTAAATACCTGCGCTGCGTCCATAAATGTCTTGGAAGTGTGACCGCGCTTCATCTTTCTCAATACTCTGTCGCTTCCGCTTTGTACAGGAATGTGGAGGAACTTGAAGAGTTTATCATTTTCACAGAACAAACGGACCATCCTATCAAGGATCACAGGCAGATACATAGGATTCATCATTCCCACTCTTATCTTGAAGTTGCCTTCTATAGAGCAGCATGCCTGAAGAAGATCTACAAGGTTGCTGTCTATGTCTCTGCCATAACACCCATTGTCGGTTGAGGAAAGCCAGACTTCTTTGCAACCACTTTGGATATCGGATTTGATCTGCCTCACGATGTCGCCTATACGGTAGCTTCTAAGCCATCCTTTGGCAATTTTTGTTTGGCAAAAGGTGCATTCGCTCATGCATCCATTTGCTATCTCGACTATACTGATGACTGAGTTAAGTCTAACTCTTGGAATGTTAATCTTATCCAGTGGAGAATCTTTAAGGGCTACCAGCCTGTCGCCTGAAAGGGCAGACCTTACTGCATCAGGTGCTTTGTCGATCGAGTTGGGTCCAATAAGACTTGCCGATGAACTCACTGATTCTATTTTTGCTTTGTCTGCCTTTGGCAGGCAGCCTGCAACAACGAGCGGCTTACCCGATTTGACCATTGTCCTTATCCTACTCATCATCTTGTGCTCAGTTGTATCTTTAACAGAGCATGTGACAATTAGGTTGAGAGCACTTTCGCTTCTCTTGGTTGCAATTTCATATCCAGCCTCCTTTAATATCCCAGATATCATCTCAGAATCGGCGATGCTTGCCGAGCAGCCATATGCTTCAATCCACACCTTGGGCTTAGGCTTTGTCAGTAATGGGATCGTTTCTATGATTGACGGCTTGAGCGACACATGAAACATCGTAGAAGTCATTAAAACAGCTTTCCTTAAAAATCATGTGCCATTTCTACCATGATGTTTCTGAGCTGGAACGCGTTTGCATCAGTTGGAATGATACTAAATGAATAAGAACATTGGGAGAAAGATATGCGCACTTTTAATTGAAAATTATTATTACAATATTCACCTATTTTTTTCGTTCTACTTTTCCTTCTGCTGCTGACGATTGTGAAGCCAGATCTCAGTTAATACAGCAACATAATTGGTGACAAGTGCACCAGATTCCATGTTGTCGCGGTTTTTCTCTAGATCATTTCCAAGTGCCATCATAAAAGATTTGGGCATCTTCAGGTACTCACCCATATAGATCAGCAGAGAATAGTACATTAGTTTCATTATCTCGTTGTTATCAGCACCCTCGTCAATCTTCATATTCGACATCATATTTGAAACTACAAGAGACAGCTGAGGTGAAAGGAGAGCATGATCTTTCTTGTCTACAAGCCTGATCGCACCCATGTAAAGCAAGTCCTCTATTGCAGAGGCAGTCTGCTCAAGGCGCTCGTGGTCTTCTGACATTGCTAGATATTCTTGGTCGGTAAGACTATTTTATATTGCTTACAACTGAACGATAGGTTGCCACAAAACTAGGATCTACTATCCCCTGCAATACATACGGTTTGCCATCTGAGAGCCTAATGTCCATTGCAACTGCGCTGTAGGGAATGTCGAACTTATCGATCTTGTCTTGCTCAGTTGTGTCAAAAAATTTTGTATACTTTCCGCTTTCATGGCATGAGAAGCCATAGATTCTCTCAACTCGCCTGTAGCCAAAGCCAGCTGCTCTTCCGCCTGCCGAACCAGTTGATTCTTCGACTAATAGAATGAAAATATTGTTTTTTATTTGCTTGTCCAAGTAAATATCATTCTCTGCTACGACGATCTTGCGCTGAGGTAGCTGTAAAATGGTATCAATTGAATCTGACATGTATACACAAAGGCAAATGAAGGAATAATAATCATCTGTCTAGATTCTCTTCTCTAATCAGTTTTTGATTACCAAAATGAATATACAGTTGCAACGAATCTAGCTTAGTGAGAGTATGTTCTTTTTGTAAAAAACATATACGTGCGTGTGTGCATAAGGAGTTTCTTCTTCTACAGAAAGCATTTTTTGTCAATCTGCGATAACTAAATATTTCCCTCCCTTATCGGAGGGAGGATAACCTTATTTTTGTGATTTTGTAGAAGAACTCCCGTTGCACTGCTAGCGAAGATCCTCTACATTCCACTGTGTTCTTTCTGTGCCGCCTCAGCTTTTTCATTGACCACGGCAAACTGAAGGTCAGAGGTAGAAAGAAAAAGAAAAAGTATATTCCAAAGAATGGAAGGATAAACATAGCAACAATTGCTGCAGCAGATGCTACAAGCAGGATTAGTGGTAAAAGATTCGTGATGTTATTATTGCTGCTTCCCCGTCTCTCTTCATATTAATTCATGGATACTACTATTCAAGGCTCCATTATAACAGTAGTGCAGCGATTTTGTGATAAATATATAATATCTACAACTCGCAGGATCTAGCATGGTCAAGACTGCTTCATCACCTCAGATTCTCAATACAGGTAGCAGGGCACCGGATTTTGCACTAAAAGGTGTGGATAATATGATGCACTCATTACGGGATTACAAGAGCAAGGCAACACTTGTTGTCTTCATTTGCAATCACTGTCCATATGTCAAAGCAAGGATTGGTGACATTGTGGATTTGCAAAATAGATTCAATGCATCAGAGCTTCAAGTTATTGGCATCAATAGCAACGATCCGAACTATCAGGACGAGGGCTTTGATAACATGGTTGTATTTGCAAACGAGCACAAACTTAATTTTCCATATCTAATAGATGAAAGTCAAGATGTTGCGAGAGCATATGGCGCCGTGTGCACTCCAGACCCATTCCTATTTGATGCAGATCATAGGCTAGTATTCCATGGCAGGATAAATGATGCGCTCGAGCCAGAGGCTAAGCCAACTGTCCCAGTCATGGAGAATAACATTCGCAAGCTCTTAAGAGGAGAAAGGATAGAGAAGGACTTTGATCCTTCCATTGGCTGCTCAATAAAGTGGAAAGATTAGGCTGATAGTGCCTAGCTGGCTAAATAGCTAGTCAATCAACTAGTCATCCGTACTGATAGATTACCCCTTTTTCTCCCCTTGGGTGATGCCAATCTGTTTCCTTGGCACACGTTCCACACTCAATGCAAGCCTCATGCTGGAGCGTCACGTCACCTTCCCCTTCCTTACTGTAGCACATTGTAGGACAGAGCGTTACCATTTTTCTCATGAATTCAGACTTTGGGTTAAGCACCTTGATGTGGGAAATCCGATCATCATCGTACTTTAGCCCTGCTATGCGCTGCGCTATTGTAGGTATCGTAGGTTCATATGATGCTTGAACTTGTCTCCCAGTTTTTTCTGCAAGTTCTATTGGCACCTGAACATACGTCTCTTCTGATTCGACTAAAGGCAACAGCTTGTCGTAGCCAAGGATGTTTGCAAAGCCTACAGCCAGACCTCTTAGTGTTCCGCTTGACATCAGCTTGAAGACCATACCATAGCGCTGTCCGATGATATCCTTTGGCACCTCCCTTGCAGCATCGAGAAATATCTTGAGATAATCTTTGTCTATCTCCTTCATATCTCGAGTGTATGGGCTTTGGTCTATTGAATGACTATAGAATTCGCCCATATATTGTGTAGAAAAATTGTTTCTATCAATAGCTCTTGCGACCGCATCTGCTGCCCTTACCGCATCGTCAATGCCGACGTTGAGTCCTTCTATTCTCGGTCCGATAAAAACGCCCCTTCCAGCCGCATCGCCTACAAAGAGGATATTTTTGTAGTACGGCTTTTTCATTGCGCAGCGCTTGCCATCTGGCACCAATTTAGCTCCATATTCGAGCTCAACATAATCGTTGACAAATTTTGTGTCATATTTTGTAGCAAGCTCATTTTGAACAGAATCAAGCCTTGCTTTGATTTCCTCTTCTGATTTGTACTTGCCGCTTTCGATTAGCTTCTTCTTTGCAGTATGCGAGTAATAGCTATCACGAAGATCATTCCAAGTCTTTATCAATTTGCTAACTCCAAACCGTGTCCTGAGCTGTTCCTCCTTTGGAAGGTTCTTATCTATCTCCTCTTTGACTGCCACCTGATCTTTGATAAACTCTGCAACTAAAGGATTCTTTAGCAGAGCATTTATCAGCGCATATGGTTCTAATGGCCTGTTCATAAGCGAATCATAGTGATAGACTGCACCTACAGAAAGTGTATCGAGGTTTGTATACAAAAATCCGCCGCCGATGTGGTTAAGTGTGACGTCGCCAGCAAATAGGTGGGCAACACCTTCATCTGGTCCAATTTCGAACCTTTGCTCAATTATCTCTTCGGGCAGTTTGACTATTACCTTTACACCTTGATACAACTGCTCTGGTGTAAATTTTGCCCTAGCACCAGTCATTTCTGCGACTTCCGAGTTGACCCCATCTGCAGCAATTACTGCTTTTGCTTCAAAGGGCTCCAACTCATCGGTTTCAATTACTGTCTTCTCACCCTGCCAACTTAGTGAGCGAACATGCACGCCTGAAACTATGCCGCCACCCTGCCGCTCTGCACTTTCACCAGCCTGCTTTGCAAACCAGCCATCAAGATTATTGAGAAGAACAGAATAGCCAAAATTTGCTTGATACTCATGTGCTGCAGTCAGGTCCATTGTGAATATCTTGTCTTTGGAGGTCGCATGCAACATATACTGAGTTATCCTGCGCTCGACAGGCTTATCCTGTAGAAACTCGGGATAAACGTCTTCAACATTATATGTCGTGCCATGCTTCGGTTTCTTAGAATACAATATGCCACCAGAGATATTCTTGCTTCCGACCTTCCTGCCAGCCTCTATCAATATTGCTTGTTTGTTCAAATCAGAAAGCCGTCTCAGCGCTGCAAGGCCAGCGGACCCACCGCCAATTACTGCAACATCATAGTGCTCCATATCATTTCCTTACCTCTATTGTGGGCCTCTGCTTTTTCAGTTCCTCAAGCAAAAGCGGTATCACATCCTCCATTCTTCCCTTGATAAATATATCACACTCGTCTTTTATAGGCGAGTCTTCATCTGGATTAATCGCCATTATAAAGCCGGACTCTTTCATGCCTGCAATGTGTTGCATGGCTCCACTTATCCCTACTGCAATATAGAGCAATGGTGCTACCTTACGTCCACTCGTGCCTATGACCCTATCAGGAATCACATAGGTGGAGTTTGTCGATTCACTAACAGAAAACAGCTTTTTTGATATTGGAAGCGAAATGCCAACTTCGGCTTCAATTTCTTTTGCAAGCTCAGCTACCAACTTTATGTTCTGCTCGGGTGAATCCTTGACACCCTTGCCAAAGCTTACTACAGCCTTGTGGCTGTCAAAGTCGACTGCACTTTTTACTATTTTTCTATCAAGTACTCTTACTCTAAGATCCTGTTCGTTAAATTCTGGAACATACTCCACTATTGCTCCTCGCCTTGAGGTGTCTCGCTCAATTGGGGCAAACACGCCTGGGATTATGCTGCAACCCTGCGGATGATATTCACGCTCATTAGCAGGGTTACGGTTATCAAGGCAAAGAATAGTGGTCCAAAGGAATCCAGAGAAATCAGGTCTATACATTTCAAGGGTTTTTTCATATTTGATTGATTGTCCCTTTGTCTTATGTTCATGTTTTATTTCCAAGTCCTCGATAACAAGTTTGTTAATGTCTGACGCAAGCCCTGATTCAAGCTCCGCAAGAACTGTAGAGGACATGTGCCTCCCTATGCTGTCTGCGGCGAAAAACATGTATCGTGGCTTTATAAATTCAGAAGCATTAGAAAACTTCGCCACCAGATCTCTGCTCCTTGCTATCTGGCTTATGACCTTGGTGTCGACAAGGTTCCTCCTATATTGAAGTTCAGGGCTATCTGCGCATATTACTGCATCAGCACCATAAAAAATAAGGTCTTCACATAACTTGCGAACATTGTGTCCAAGGACAACTGCAACCACTTTCTCGTCAGAGGAATATTTCTTATTAAAACCATCCATGAGTCTCCTGGCCTCACCTAGCATCTCGAGGCTGACAGGCACGGGGATACCATCTTCATGCTCTATGACAACGTAGAGGTGTTGATACTTTGATGATGACACCATATTATTTGATCACCATACCTCCAAGTGCCTCATACATGTTGGATACCACCCTTGCAATTTGGTCGCGGTTAGCTCCATCAATAACTTCGGCTTTTCTGCTAGCCTTTGCTTTTGGTATGCGCTCAACTTTGTAAACAATGGTTGGTGAGCCGGGCAACCCAACTAGTCTAGGATCGATACCTAGCTGCTGCGTGTTTAAGACCTTCAGGAATTGTTTGTAGTTTCCTGCCCGAAATCTTGCTTCTTTTTGGTATTTTTCAAACGCAAGCCTTTGTGATACAGTATTGAAAAATGCCTTGTAGGATGGGTCAATAGATATGAAAACCGGAAGCGGCGCCTCGACTTCTTCAATGATATCATAAAATCCTTGAAGTGAGATCAGGCGCTTTGCCCTCACAAGTCGGCTCTGCAGATCTACGTCATAATCTACTACATTACCAAGGAAAGTATATCCCAGCTTCCAGGCAGTCTGAGGTCCTGTCTGGCCAGTCTCGCCATCAGATGCCCTGTGTCCGGAAAATACGATGTCTACCTTGCCTCCTTCCACCTTAGATATGCCAGCCCTCAGAACTTCGGCCGTAGCAAGGGTATCGGCACCTGCAAAGATTCTGTCGCTATATAGATGAAGTTCGTCAGCATCACTTAGCAGCTGCGCTTGCTGTAGAGCGCTCTCCGCAATAGGAGGACCCATCGTTCCAACTGCAACTCGAGCACCATACTTGACCTTGGCATAAAATGCCGCACTTGACGCTATGGCACTATGAGGTCCAAGTATGCTCTTTGTCTCTGCCCTATTTAGTGTGCCATCTGCATTGTAGCTGACATTTCCCTCAGAGAAATCAGGTTCTAATTTTACAATAACTGCAACATTGAGGTCTTTTGTTGTCGTCGTCAATACCTATCAGATGCCTTATCCCCATCAATTACTATCATTAAATTGTTTGTATACAGAATTATGCGGCGACCAGCTTTTTAGTCGATAATATTCTCAACTTTTCATAAGCAGTTCTTATACTTTGATAAAAGTAAGGCATTTTAGGTGGAAGCATCGTATATGCAATATAAAAGTCCTCTGCTTCTCGCATATAGCGCCTTATTTTATCATGCCCTGGAACATTTAGGATAAACAACATATTGTTGAGCCTGTCTGCCAACTTGATCACCTTAACATCGTATTCTGCATCGCGGAGGATATCGCAGTATTCCAAAAAACGCTCCAGCTGACGCTCATTATCGGTTGTTCCTGCATAGTTTTCAAGCGGCCTGATCTTAAGTTCACTTGCAATTTCCCGAATCCTGCTGCCAAACCTGTATGCGAGATAGGCTTCAAATCCGTACGACTTGGATTCATGTAGGTTTAAGATCCTTTCATCGTCTTCCATGACATCATGTAGAATTGCGGTTGCAATTTCTACACTAGTGATATTACGATTGACTGAGCGATAATGTTGTACAACATCTATCGTGACTGGCCAAGTGTGGGTCTCAAGGAACGGCGAAGTGCCATCTTCCCGCATTAAGTCAGAATGGACCTCTTCCGCTACCTCAACTGCACCCTCAATATAATCATCCAGTCGCACTTTACCCTCATTTTGCAAAAAATCCAAGAACTCGCGCTTGCTTATTTGGGGGATATCGAGTCTGTCCATGACTCTAGATAGTAAACTAGTTGAACAAAAGACTTTCGTGTACCTGTTTTTCATCAAAGCAAATGTACAGGTATTATAAAGAGTTTCCATATAACTGCAGGGTCAAAAGACCATGAGGGATTAGCCATATAAGCCCGTTCGGAAAAATAGGTGTGCTAACACTTTGCTTAGCAATTCGACCGGTTTTACACTGGCAAAAGATGCCTTTCCTCCCAGCGGAGACCAGCCCGAAGCAATAGAGCAGCTTGTCAGAGGTGTGAGTAAAGGTGGACGCCAGACACTCCTGGGCGTGACTGGCAGTGGTAAGACATATACAATTGCAAATGTCATTGCGCGTACGAACAAGAATACCCTTGTGATTTCTCATAACAAGACCCTTGCAGCTCAGCTGTATGCGGAATTCAAAGAGTTCTTTCCAAAGAATAATGTAGGCTATTTTGTGAGCTTTTATGACTATTATCAGCCTGAAAGTTACATCCCTCAGACAGACACCTATATCGAAAAGGACACTGAGGTAAATGAAAAGATAGAGAAGATGAGATTAGAAGCTACAGCAATGTTGATGTCTGGCGAGCCTACAATAATCGTGTCTACGGTATCGTGCATATATTCCCTCGGCTCGCCAAAAGAGTGGGAGAAAAGCGCAATTTCAGTGTCAAAGGGAATGACAATTGACCGCAAATTGTTAATTCACAATTTCATTGAAGC
>DATAAU010000076.1:0-13715 GCA_036259955.1 Nitrososphaera sp.
TGATGACCCTGCTCAGAGGGCAAGGGCAGTTGTGCTTGCTACGACATTCTATGACAATCCCAAGATAGTGATGGAAGCGCAAAAGATGGTTGATGAAAAGAAGTCTCTGCTTGGAATGGACACAAATAATCTTGAGCTTCGCATGCAGGAAAGAGGCGGACACATCTGAGCAGTGACAGCAGCAGCAACAAAAAGAAAGCTGTGACCATTGGTGTCCTTGGTCTTCAGGGGGATATAGAGGAGAATGTAGCTGCTACAAACCAAGCGTTGCAAGAGCTGCACATCAACGGGAATGTCGAGATGGTGCGTTACCCTGGGGAGATAGAAAGGATTGATGGTCTCATTTTGCCAGGCGGCGAAAGCACTGTGCAGAGTAGTCTTGTTGCCATCCAGCGCTCTATGCCTGTAATAAAGAAGCGTATATCAGAAGGCATGCCAGTGCTTGGCACATGTGCTGGCATGATAATGCTGTCAAAGAGGGCTTATGACAGAATTGTAGGAGATACAAAGCAGAAACTGATAGGAGACCTTGACATCGTTATTGAGAGGAATGCCTTTGGAAGACAGAACGACTCATTCGAAGCAAATCTTTCATTAAGCATACTGGGCAATGAGGCATTTAATGGAGTGTTTATCCGAGCTCCCGCCGTGAGTGAGGTGGGCAAAGATGTTGAAGTAATCGGCAAGCTTAGCAACAAGATTGTGGCGGTGAAGCAAAAAAATATCATTGGGACTTCATTTCATCCTGAGCTCTCTGGAGACTCTCGAATGCACAGGCATTTGATCAATATGGCTCTTGAATTCACGAACAGCCCCAGAGGGTAGTATATCTCTTAGCTTTATCTTTTCTGAAGTTATATCTGTCTGATGTCTTTTAATGTAGAGATTTCATGTGTTCCTACTCACATATATAAGCTGGAGCGCAATCACAGATTGCTCCACCATCTGGGTAAAGTCTTCTGCACTCATAGTTATACTAAAAAAATCTAATGAAGATCTTAGCAGAGGATTCAAGAACTTCTAGTCGGCGACAAAAAAGAATGCTATTGCAATTATGATATATACTGCTGTTAGCATCACACCTTCAAACCAGTTACTTCTTCCATCATGTACTATGAGGTTCAGAATTATAGCTGATAAGAAAATCACTGCTAGTTCCAGCAGTGTAAACTCAAGCGTAAATGGCTGGCCCATTGCAATGCCTGCAAATACAAGAATCGGAACTACAAAAAGTGCAATCTGAGTACCTGAGCCTGCTGCTATGCCTATTGAAAGCTCCATTTTACCTTTCCTTGCAAGGAGAATTGCACTGCTGTGCTCAGCCGCATTACCAACAATACCTACAATTATCGCACCAACAAACAATTCGCCAAAGCCAAGTTCTTCCCCAGTCGTCTCAACTGAAGCCACTAATATTTCACTTACTACTATGACGCCTGCCATGCTTATTGCAAGGAATAGAAATGCCTTTTTTTTGCTCCAGTGTGCGCCGTGGCTTTCCTGTATGTCCTCAGTAGTTTCAGGTGGCGTGAACAAATGTTTGTGGGTAATGAACGTAAATACTATCCCGAGGATGTAGACGATCAACAGGATGATTGCCAATGTATCGCTCAGCAACTGCACCTGACCTTGGTTTTCTGAAGGCGATGATATGGTGCTTACCAAAATAGTCGGTACTGCAAGGCCAATTATTGCCAAGAAAAGCATTGATGCCTGTATGCCAATACTTTCCCTACTAAAGGTCTGCTCTTTGAATCTAGACCCACCCGCAATAACACTCAACCCCAAGATGAGGAGTATATTACCAATTATTGCACCTGTAATGGATGCCTTGACTAGGTCTAGGAGTCCTGCGCTTATGGCAACTACTGCTATAATGATCTCTGCAGCATTACCAAACGTCACATTCAGAAGTGACCCTGCTGTGGGGCCATAGTGTGTTGCAAGATGTTCTGTGGAATCGCCTATCAGTTTTGCAAGCGGAATAAGCGCTATTGCTGACACTACAAATAGAACCAAATGATCCGCATGAGCAAACTCTAATGCTGCGGCTATTGGTGCAAATATTAGAAGAATGTAAATAGCCGAAGATTTTGTCAGCTTCACAGATTTGAGCAACTATGAGACTTTCGTATTACTTCTGCAGTGTGCTTTAATTGTTTTTACGACAATTACTCTCTCACTCACCTCTCCTTAATGACCTTACCTTCAATGCTCGTGCAAGTGAAGATTACTCACTGAATTTGCCCAGTATTTTAGTTTGTATCCTGAATTTTCTTCAACCTCCCTACTACTCTTTGCTTATTCGATTCTGATAATGTCATTATCTATGCTTTTGAGTGGCACAAGCTCATTACATAAATGAAGTAAACAGGCTATCCTCCTCAGTTTTGTAGTTCAATTCTAGTCGGATAAACGATCCAGTTTGCAAATAGCTTGACATACCTGATGTTCGCGTTGCTATTGTGAAACTAAAAGTGCGGGGGGTGGGATTTGAACCCACGAATCCCTAAGGAACAGGGTTGCAGGAACCAGCCGGCTCTTTCTAAGCTTCGCACTCTCTTCTTTTTTGCAAAAGGAAAAGAGACCTGCGCCGTTGACCGGGCTTGGCGACCCCCGCCCGCCTAAGAGTGCAAAAAACTTCAGCCAAATTTATCTTTTTGACTCATTTATGTTAACTAAAGAGCCCTTTTTTGTTCTCCCTATGGACACAGAAAGAAGGAAAAACGTTGGATCTAGCTGGGTATTATTAGCTGACTATGGTCTACTCAGTTGATAGATAGTAGAACGATGATATCTATTGCGGCTTGCCTGTCATTCAAATTTTTACTTTTGTTTTGGTTAAAACGGGCAAATAGTAATGAAAGAAGAATAATGTTAATGAAGAAATAAGAAAGACTTCTGTCTACTCTATGTTCTGCTATTCTGCTACTTCCGGTCCTCCCACTGCTTCCTCTATTACTCCCCCTGGAGAGGCTTCTCCACCATCTTCTCCTTCTCCTTCTTCTGTTGCTTCTTCTCCTTCTTCTTCTTCTATACCACTAATGGTACCATTCATGCCAAGCATTAACATAGGACCAAATGTTCCTCCACCATCAGTTGATACTTTAGCTACTGGTATGTCACTTGTTTGATTAGTCTCCCACCAGCTAACAACTACTGTCTCACCTTCTCCAGCTATCTCTACCCTCCATGAATCTGCATCCGTAGAATTGCTCAAATTAGTCCTATTGCTAAAAGTAGCACCACCATCGTTAGAAGCTCTAAACATTACTTCTTGATTACCATTTTCTGTGTTGTTGGTCCCCCATGCTATGTAGATGTTATCACCTGATACTACTACTGGCACTCTTGGACTTCTTAATTGGGTAGTTGAGTCTATGGATTCTCCATCTCCTATTCCTGACCTAGAAGCAAGTGCTGTTAAAGGCATGCTACTAACACCAGCAGCCACTATTAGGATTGTTGCTAACAAAAGAAAGGTTGCTGTTCTTGCTGTCACTTTGGAATTATTGTCAGATTTGAGATGCTTCATCTCAGTGCCAAGCACGAATATGATGAATAAAAGAATTCCTCTTGAAGGCATCACGCGACTACCTGACAAGGAATAGTCAAAGAGATAGTATTCACCTCATTTAAGGTCAATACTTTATTGGGTAGAGAGACAAAGCCCCTCTCCCTCCACATTGTCTATCCTGCCGATTATTTTTCACTATTTGGAGAGCAAAAGTTAATCATTTTGCTTATAGCTCTGTGGGCGTGTACAGAATATTGAGACGTTCCAATATGTTGGCGACGCTAAAAGGAGAAGGAGAAAAACAAAAAATCAAAAACAATAAAGAAGGTGATATCTTTCACTTCTTCTTAGAGTATCAACAATTAAAGAACAATAACGACGTTGAAATAGATGCACCTTAAATATGACAGAGTACTTCCGACTTTCTTGATAAGAAGTAGTATAACAACAACATCATCATCCATGAGCATATCATTGTTATTTGTCATCAGTGTCAGTTGCTTCGTATACATTTTTACTTTTCTAGCATGAACAGTTTCATGCGAAATTGATCAGTTCTGCTAATAAAATTTGCAAAGCAAGCTCTTTGACTAATTTATATTAACTAAGAAAAGGGGGAAGTTGTTTATAGTGTTAAAACTCACAAACAAGAAGAAGACGCTGGTCTCTGGTGCGATATTGGTGAGGCAGAATTGACTCCAATAAAAAATATAGTTATTGTCACCTGACTAACAATCTAGTGCTAGCTTGGGTCAAAGGATCAAGGCTGGTCCTATCTACTATCCTTAACTCTATTTCTCATATTTACACTTGCTATCCTGTGATTCTTGTCCTTGTGATTCTTTAGCTCCTTTATTGAGTCAAAAAATTGTCCACAGATCTGCATCTGGAGATTGTGCTAATCATTTATCTTCCTCCGACTTTTTGACCCCGATTCTCCTTTAGCGACTTGATCTGACCAACAAACATAATTCTTCAGTCCAATGAACTACCGTTGGAATATTAGAAACTGATGGAGACCAATTTTAATATTTAGCTATTTTCGGGGTAGAGTACGAGCTTCTTTTCACAATCCATAAAAATCATCTAAAGTGTAATTATCCTTAATTCCCTTGTTATAAAAACAGAATGCAAGAAAGAGGCATGGTCAATATAATGCTCGTTATTTTAGATAGTTCAAAAGATGGCGCAGATGATGACAATGATAACATCAAGAAAACGACAACCAACAAGATGTATACAGCATTATTCAATGATCCTAGACTAAAAGAATACTGTGACGTTCTAACTCCGGAAGGCTTGCTTAGCTATGACTCACAGATTGAGATTCAAGACTACTGAAAAAGGTCTTAGATTTCTTAATGCCTACAAAGCGATGGATTATGATATGAGACAAGGATATAATAATATCATAGACACTTTTGAATCCAAAGTATCTTAGCTACTAAAAAACCGTTTCTGATTTGAATAAAAAGAGGGTCTCTGTGTAAAAGACCTTGTAATATTACATTATTTAGTAGTGTAGTCAATATATCTTCAATTGTGTAAAGATGACAGTGCAATACAGAGATAGATCTGAGTTAATAAAGCGGATTCTAGACATTGCAAATCGCGCTGAGGATATTACAAAACCAAGTTAATGTATAAGATATATTTCTTAGCTTAACTATTCAAATATCTCATTTATATCTTGGCAATTGTAAACTCATAACATAAACATGCAAGCAAACAGTGCCAGGCCACGGCTATTTGGTACAAATGGGGTACGTGGAGTTTACGGTCAAGAACTTACACATGATCTTGTGATTGATCTCTGCTATGCGCTTGGTACATACTTTGGCAAGGGACCGATAGTAGTAGGCTACGATGGACGTAAATCTCATGCTGTCCTATCAAGACTTGTCAGGTCAACTCTCAACTCTGCAGGGCTTGACACTGTAAACGCAGGGCTTATACCGACTCCATGTTTGCAGTATGCTGCAAAGCGCCTAGGATATAACGGAGGGGTCATGATAACTGCGTCACATAACCCACCTGAGTACAACGGGATCAAACCCACTGCGTCAGATGGTGTAGAAATACCTCGAGAAGATGAGCTGAAGGTTGAGGATATTTATTACTCAAAGAGATTTGCCCAGATAGATGGAACCGGTCACGATTCTATAGATTACAATATCATTAATAGATACATTGAGGCTGTCCTCGCTTTAATAGACGTCGATGGAATAAGGCAACGAAAATTCACATTAGTCATGGATATTGGAAACGGCGCACAAGCAGCCGTTGCTCCACTTATAGCAAAAAAGCTCGGTTGCAAAGTGATTGTTATCAATGGTCATATAGATGGAGATTTTCCTAGTCGTGGCTCAGAGCCGACACCGGACAACCTTGAATTGCTTTCCGAAACTGTTAAAACAGCAAGGGCAGATTTTGGCGTTGCATATGACGGCGACGGCGATCGTAGCATATTCTGCGACAACACAGGTGCAATCTATATGGGCGATAAGACTGGAGCACTCTTGGTAAAGCATTTGTTGTCCCAAAAGCATAAGGGTTCGCATATTGTTTGCCCCATCAATACTTCCATGATACTATCTGTTATAGCCGAACAGGCAGGCTCTGAAGTGATCTATACCAAGGTTGGAAGTGTTGAAGTATCTCGAGAAATGGTAAAGCGCGGCAGCCCACTCGGACTAGAGGAGAATGGCGGTTTTATGTATGGCCCACTAAATGAGGTAAGGGATGGGGCAATGGCAACTGCACTTGTGCTTGATATGATGGCTGCATCGGAAATGTCGCTTTCACAGCATATTGCACAGCTGCCACAAACCTTCCAATTTAAGACCAAGTTTATGTGTCCTTCACGAGAAGTGGTGGACCGGATAATCAAGATATGCCTTGAGCACGGAAGCCCTCGAAAGGTCGAGACACTTGACGGAGCCAAGATTTGGATTGATGAGGAGACTTGGGTGATGTTGAGGCCAAGTGGAACTGAACCACTTATCAGAATGTATGCAGAATCGACGGACAAATCACTGCTAGACTCAAAGGTTGATGAATACCGCAGGTATGTCCAGTCCCAAATATAGGAATGGACAACATTTTTAATACGCTTATTCTTCTTACACAGAAGAACAAGATGATCCCAATGGGTGATAGAAACATTGAGTAAGCCATATTATGTCAAGTTTGAAACTTCTAAGGATCTGGTAAATGCAGTTTATGAGGCTGTCCGGGTATCAAAGCAAAGCGGTAAAGTCCGAAAGGGCACCAACGAGACTACCAAAGCTATAGAACGCGGCGTATCAAAGCTAGTTGTAATTGCCGAGGACGTCGAGCCGCCAGAAGTCGTGGCTCACCTGCCTATCTTATGCGAAGAGAGAAATGCACCGTTTATCTTTGTACCTAGCAAGCAACAGCTAGGCGCATCACTTGGAATAGATGTGGGTTCTGCAGCTGCCACAATTGTAGATGCTGGCGAGGCTCAACACATTGTTGAACAAGTCGTCAGCTCTATAAGCAATATTAAGGGAGTGGCTGCAGCCCAAAAATGATAGATGGAGAGAGACGCTGATAGATGAGCAGTAAGGCAGCTGAAGAAAAGGTAGTCCCTGCCGAAGTCATCCAGATAGTAGGCAGGACAGGAATCGCTGGTGAAGTAATACAAGTGCGTGTTAAGGTTCTCGAAGGCAAGGATAGAGGTCGAATCCTTACAAGGAATGTAAAGGGTTCTGTTAGGATGAACGATATCTTGATGCTTAGAGAAACCGAGCGCGAGGCCCGCAAGATAAGGTAAGGTGAAAATGGTGAATGAGCAAAACCGCAACATCTCTACGCAACTGTTCCTTCTGTGGTAGACATATCACAAGTGGACATGGAATCATGCTTGTCAAGAATGATGGACACGTTCAGTGGACTTGCTCAAGCAAATGTAAAAAGAACATGCGGGTGTTAAAACGCGATCCTCGGAAACTCAAATGGACAGTTCGCTACGTAAAGGGTGGACTGCACATGAAAAAACAATAACGGTGGTAGTTCGCCTATGGCACTAGAGCAAACACTAATTGTTATCAAGCCTGATGGCTTCAGACGTCATTTGACGGGGAAGATCTTGGCCCGTTTTGAAGAAAAAGGCTTCGATCTAAGGAACTTAAAGTCATATAATTTCACTAAGGAAAAGGCGCAAGAATTTTACTCTGTCCACAGAGACAAGCCATTTTTTGATGACTTGTTATCTTTTATAATGTCTGGAACTGTCGTGGCATGTGTTCTAGAGGGAAACAATGCAGTAAACACAGTAAGGCTCATGATCGGCTCGACTAAATCATTTGAAGCAGCCCCTGGAACCATTAGAGGTGACTATGGCCTCGGATTTACCGACAACATTATCCATGCCTCAGATTCTTCTGAAAGCTTCATAAAAGAGTCGCGTGTCATTTTCGGCTGATCTCTATACGTGGAACTTAGGCAGCCAATCGTCGTGGTTTTGGGTCATGTAGACTCAGGTAAGACCTCACTACTAGACAATATACGTGGCACTGCAGTTCAAGCGCGAGAAGTGGGCGGTATAACGCAGCATATAGGCGCAAGTTTTTTGCCAGTTGAAACCATTAAGGAGATAACAGGGCCACTATACGCTAAACTTGCCAGGGCAGAAGCAGCAATACCCGGCTTGCTTGTCATTGATACACCTGGCCACGAGATTTTTGCGAACCTGCGCACACGCGGGGGCTCTGCGGCCGACATCGCTATAGTCGTTGCCGACGTAAACAAGGGTTTTGAAGCTCAGACTATTGAAAGCATGGATATACTGAAAAAGCGCAAGGTGCCATTTGTCATTGCACTAAATAAAGTCGACATGGTTGCTGGTTGGCGCACTTCTACACGATTCATTTCTGAAGATGTAAAAAAGCAGGATACCTCTGTGCAGACTTTGCTTGATGAAAAGATATACAATGTTGTTGGAATACTCTCAAGACTAGGCTATCAATCAGAGGCCTTCTGGCGAATCAAGGATTTCACAAAGGAAGTTGCGATAGTTCCTGTCAGTGCAAGAACTGGCGTGGGAGTAGCGGAACTATTGGCAGTATTGGTAGGTCTAACCCAGCAGTACATGGGAAAGAAATTGGAGCGCCATACTAAGGATGCTGCAAGGGGCATAGTACTTGAATCTAACGAAGAAACTGGCCTTGGGCCGTCTGCAAATATCATATTACTGGACGGAATATTGCATCAGGGAGATAGCATTGTTGTAGGTAAGCGCGATGGTGCAATTTCCACTAGGATAAAAGCATTGTTATTGCCAAAGCCGCTTGACGAAATGAGAGACCCTCGAGACAAATTCAAGCAAGTCAATGAAGTAATAGCCGCTGCAGGCCTGAAGATAACGTCACCTGACCTTGAAGGGGTACTGGCAGGAAGTCCTGTGTATGTTTACAATAACAGCCAGAGGAAGAGCAAAGAGGAGTTCGACCGCCTAAAGTTGCTTGTAGAGTCAGAGGTCAAGAATGCAATCGTAAGCAACACACAAACTAGTGGAGTGATATTAAAATGCGATACTATTGGCTCACTTGAGGCCATAGTAGACTTGATCAAGAAAGCAAATGTTGCTGTCAGAATGGCCGACATTGGTAACATTACTAGAAGAGACGTTGTAGAAGCTGCTGCCGTGAAGGAAAATGACCGCTATCTTGGAGTCCTATTAGGGTTTAATGTCAAAGTACTTGAAGACGCACAAAAGGAGGCCCAGGATCGTGGAGTGAAGATCTTTAACGAGCGGATAATCTACAACCTTGTACGAAGCTACACCGACTGGGTGGCATATCAACGTGAACATGAAGACTTGATCATATTCAATGAGCTGCCCCCGATATGCAAATTCCAGTTCCTCAAAGGATTTATTTTTAGACGTAATGATCCTGCTGTCTTTGGTGCCGAGATTCAAGTAGGTAGGCTTCGGCAAAAGGTACACGTGATAAATGAAGAGGGTAGGAAGGTTGGGACTATACATCAGATACAGGAAAGCGGAAAAGCGATTGATGAAGCAACTGCTGGCATGCAGGTCGCAGTATCGGTCAAAGAACCGACGATAGGCCGTCAAATAAATGAGGGAGATATTTTTTATACCGATCTTAACAGTAGGCAGGCAAAGCAATTGCTTGAAAGGTTCAACCATCGATTAAACGATTCAGAAAAGCAGGTTTTGAATATGCTTGTTGCTAAGAAAAGAAAGAGCGATCCGACCTTTGGGTATCTTTAAGAGCTGGATCACTGGTACTTTTGAAGTAGGCCTTCCAGACCTTTTTCTCCCACTGCACCAACTGCCCTGTCTACTGTCTTGCCATTCATAAACATGATAAATGTTGGTATGGCATAAACATCGTAGCGCATTGCAATCCCTTGGTTGTCGTCTACATTGAGCCTTCCAAAGGACACCTTGTCTCCATATTTCTTGGCCAGCTTGTCAAATATTGGAAGCATAAACTGGCAAGGGCCACACCATGTTGCCCAAAAATCAACCAATACCGGCTTGCTGCCTCCAACGATTTCATCAAAATTTCTCTCACTCAATTCTACCAAGTTGCTACTAGCAGCGTGCATGCTTGCCGTTTTCCTTTCTTCACTCATGTTCAGACAACATACAAGTACATGAATTATTATTTAAGATTTATTGGTTGGTTGTCTGCAGTTTGAGGACTAGGCGCGTTTTTTTAGGTGAAAAATTGCCTAATTCCACTAACTGAAAAGTAATGCATTTCAAGAGCTTGCATTGCAGCGTTAGAATATTCTGGCAGACGTAAAAAGATTGTTAGATAGTCTATCTAATCGGTGTTATAGAGATTATTCCTAATTGCTATGGTTTTGTTGTTACTACATTAAGAATTAGTGAGAAGTGCATCATGATTTCCTGCAGAAATATCTGCATATACTTCTTTTGCAGGTTTGCCTTCCACCTTTACACCCATACTGACGCAAGACCCAAGGACCTCTTTGACAGCACCCCTTAGATCCTTAGCATATGATCCATCAATCTTCATCTTGGCTATTTTGACAGCACTTGCCATAGACAAGTCGCCAGCATAATTAGTGCCCGAGGTACCTGAGCCCTTTGCTATCCCTGCCTCTTTTGCCACTAGAGCAGCTGTCGGCGGGATGCCAACTTCGACTGTGAACTTTTTTGTTTCGGTATCCACCTCTACTTTGACTGGAACCTTCATGCCGGGAAAATCCTTTGTCTTTTCGTTAATAGTATTTACCACCTGCAGTACATTTACTCCCATTGGACCCATTGCTGGACCCAGCGGCGGTCCTGCATTAGCTTCTCCTCCGCTTACTAAAGCTGAGATGGATTTCTTTTCGCCCATTATGTCTTTGCAATGAGTTTAGCCAAATTATAATTCTTGCTCTTGTGTGAAGGCGGGTAGTTCAGCTTGACAGGTTTTTAAACCTGTGGTGTGTGTAAATGCCAGATGTCAGATCAGGAGCCTAATGAAGGCGTCGGGTCTTTATTTTTTGAGCTTGCCGGTGACCTCCGTCTCTTGATGCTGACAAAGCTCAATCAAAAGAACTACCGCCTTTCCCAGCTTGCCACCGAGCTTAATGCTACTATGCAAGAAGCACACCGCAACATGACACGCCTGATTGAGGCCGGATTAGTAGCCAAAGGTAGAGAAGGTGAACTGATGCTAACTGTATACGGTAAAACGGTGGTAATGCTAATGCCAAGTTATGATTTTCTTTATCGTAACAAGGAATTTTTCCTTGACCATAGTCTTGGCGATCTGCCGACAAAGTTTATCCAGAGAATGGGAACGTTTCAGAGCTGCGAAATAGTACACGGTGTCATGGCAATACTTCAGCGCTGGAAGAATCTCTATAGCGAATCTGAGCAATATATCAAAGAGATAATGGCACAGGTACCACTCGACCTTATTGAAACCGTAAGTAGTAGAGTAGAGAAAGGTGTAAGATTCTCTTATATTTTTGCAGCTAATGCAGTTGTCCCAAAAGGGCGAACACAGATTCTCCAAAAAGTTGGATGGCGCAATTTCATCAGCACAGGCCTAGTTGAGCGCAGGATGATGCCTGATGTAAAAGTGATGACAATATTTAACGAAAAGCAAGGATGTGTACTCTTTCCTAACATGAGGGGTGAAGCAGATCTAAATACCATGTTTTACGGCGAGGACAAGGAATTTCTTGAATGGTGCTCTGACCTGTTTGCACATCAGTGGGAAAAGGCCGAACCCTTTGACGAAAGCAAGTTGAAGAATGAGGTATAGATCATATTTTTATACATCAGACTTCATCAAGCATTCATGCCAAAAGCTTTTGTTCTCATGAATGCCGAACTTGGAAGTGAGGATTCTCTTGTTAGTGAATTGAAAAAACTTGAAAGCGTCAAGGAGGTCTATCAAGTTTACGGTGTTTATGATATAGTAGCTCAGGTTGAATCTGACACTATGGATAAGGTAAAGGAAACGATCACCTGGAAGCTTCGAAAGCTCAACGGCGTCAAATCTACATTGACTATGATAGTCATGGAATAATGAGGCATAAGCGAATATTTTCAGACTACTTTGCAGAAGAAATATCTTGCTCATTAGTGCAAAGGACATATCAAGAATATTACTACACTGCACGTATGTGCTAAGATAATTAATGTAAGTGATGTTGCCCCTGTTCCACGTTAAGCTGCTAATATGCTTTACAAGCCGTTATCCAGATTTACTCTGATACATATCTTGAGACATTCTATATATTAAATATTCTTCTCCGAATCGCAACTTTAATGAATCTGTCTGTCGATGTGGCAGTTGATGAATCTCTTTAGTAAAATAAGAGGCGGCAGCGAGCAGAAGGTGTGGAAATGCGAGCACTGCAATATGATCTTTGATGATAAGGAACGGATGAAGCGACATAAAAGAAAAGCCCATGGGGAAAAGGGTGGAAGTGATATGCCGAATACAAACCCCTTTGGCTTTTAATGGCACAAAGGCTTATTTCTTGTCAATACATTCCTAAAGGAGACTCGGGTAGCAGTATGTTCCCAATACACGATGATACAGAGCGTGTGCATGGAAGGCCGTACCTGAATTATGGCATGATCGCCATAAACGTGATCGTCTTTATCTGGGAGGCATCGGCCACAGGCTTCTTCTCAGATCCACGTGCAACTCAAGACGTATTTATGACATATGGCGCAGTTCCAAACAGAATAGTCAATGACTTTCCTAGCAGCGCACCTACGATCATTACATCAATGTTCATGCACGGAGGAATTGCTCATATTATTGGTAACATGGTATTTCTTTTTGTATTTGGAGACAATATTGAAGACAGGTATGGCAGGATAAAGTATATACTTATTTATCTTGGCTGGGGAGCAGCTGCAACGCTTGCCCACAGCTTTTATGCTGTTTCGACTGGGCAGGGAGAAATACCTGCAGTCGGTGCATCTGGTGCAATTTCAGGGATACTGGGGGCTTATCTTGTCATGTATCCAAGAGCCAACATTCTTACCATAATAGCTGTGTTCTTTATCTACACAATTCGTATACCCGTACTGGTCTACATACCATTTTGGTTCATAATGCAGTTGATCTTTGCTATTATTGGCCAACTGGGACCTGCGGGTGAAGCAGGAGTGGCATATCTTGCCCACATTGGCGGTTTTGTTGCTGGTGCTCTTACTGGCCTTGCATGGAGAGCGTTACCAAACTCCGTAAAATACAGAAATGTCACAAAAGAAGTTCAAGTCAAGCCAACGTTTCGAAATCCGATGACAAGGAATGTCCGGCCTCGAATTGAAGATATTATTCCAGCCACGCCTGAGGTAATAGAGGGCCCAGACTACTACGAGGTGATCGCCGAGATTCGCGGCATATCAGATGCTTCCGATATCATTGCAAGATATGAAGCAGAAACGCGGCAAGTAAGGATTGTTGCCCGTGGAACAAGGAATTACGAACTATTGGCAAAGTTGCCGGATACTGCAGTTAACCCTGTAGTAAAGTACATTCAGTACATTAATGGAATAGCTCGCATAAGGCTTGCGAAATAGCATATAATAACCTTACAGCAAATTTAAAATATCCCGCACAGTCCCTCTAAATTCACAATTTTAGGAGAAATGTGAAAAATGTCAATACAACAGGGTTCAGCTGGAGGCGTCCCGGTGTTAATTCTCAAGGAAGGT
>DATAAU010000077.1:0-8832 GCA_036259955.1 Nitrososphaera sp.
AGTCAAAACTTCAAAATAGATGACAGATCTGCATATACATAGAAAGGCTTGCTGGAAGAATACGCTAAAAACAGAATAGATGGAAAAAAACCAAGAAATGAAGGGAGGACCTATATTATTGATAAGTTAGAAGGTCTTGACAAGGAGAACCTCGAAGTACTCGCACCATTTGTTGATGCTGTTAAGATATACGGAGTTTTGCCACTTCTTATTTCTGAAGAAATATTGAAGAAGAAGATAAAGTTCTATCACGATCATAATATCAAAGTCTCTACTGGAAGCACAATCTCTGAGTATATGGTATCAGAAAATGTATTCGAAAAGTTCGTTGAAGAATCTGCGAAGATAGGCTTTGACATCCTGGAAATAGGAGAGAACAATACACATTTGAATTTCGAACAGAAAAGAACGATTACTGAAAGCATACTAGCCAAAGAACTTGATGTTCAATGGAAAGTCGGCAAGAAGGATCCGAGGCATCAACTTCCATTGGATGTTACCTTAGCCAAAATCGAAGAAGCAGTCAAACTAGGTTCCGATAAAGTAGTACTTGAAGCAAATGAGGGCATAAATGTTGGCATCTATGATGAAAAAGGTGTAATAAGGTGGAATTTCGTTGGAGCGTTAACTGCCAAGTTTCCTCCAAGCACGTTCATCTTTGAAGCACCCTTGGAGTCCCAGCAGTCTGCATTGATTGCGGAATTTGGTCAGCGAGTCAACCTAGCTGAAGTGCGGATTGAATCTGCCTCTGCTGTGGAGTCGCAGAGAAGAGGATTTCCAACAAAATCCGCATTCAGCGTATCTAATATTAGCAAGAACCCTGAAGGAAGTCCTGCAGCTAAGTTTGTTTACTTTGTAATGAAATCAAAACATCCAATTGATCAGATTGAGCTTATGAATATGACTAACCTCCCAAGAAGGACTGTGCAAAGTGCAGTGGAAGAGCTGAAATCACAGGGGTTGATTATTGAACGAAATAGCTTAGATGACGCGCGAAAAAGGTTATACACACCAATTCAATCAGAGTGGTTATAAGTCAACTGTGTCTAAAAATCTTCTCCATACACGACCATACTCGGTAAGAATGGGTAAGAAAAATGTGTAAGAAAGACACAGCCCAGTCAAGGAAAGAAGCCGCTAAGAATAAAAATGAACATAAATCTTAGAGAGAAATTTTTGTCGTTTCATCTCTACAGACAGTACTATTATAGACACATCCTTTATGGTTACGGATTTTGCATAACCTTGATGGATAACATTTTGTTTATAAAATGTCAGTTGATGACAAAGAACGCTTATAAAAAAGAAGATTTCCTGTACGTAGGACGAAAATACTTGGCAAATACTACCTTTAGAGTACAATCACACAAGTTTAGCCAGGAGAACATCCAGACTACACTTGTGTGTTCAAAATGTGACGAGGTCTTTTCCAAAGAGTTCCCCTTAGACCTCGAGGGTCAGACGATAGAATTTAAGTGTCCTGTGTGTGGCGTGCCTGGCGAAGCAGATCTACCATACAAAAGCGCAGAAGAGCGGGAAGAGCTAGAGGAGGACTTTGAAGAGGTAGAGGAAGAAGAGGGCGGAGAAGAATTTGACGAAGAATATTAGCTGTTTGTATAGAGTAAGCTCCACCCCCTCAAGCCCTGTCTAGCATCCAATTCAAAGGATAGCATATATCTTTGATGTAAATACAGTGTGGCTCCTGATGGATGTCAGAAACAAAGAGAGATAATGCTATTGGACTTTTTCTGTAGTAAACGTATCTGTAGATATCCGTGAGCCATACTATGCATGTATGCTAAAAGAACAATAGCATAAGAACCGAGGATATTTTACATACTGAGCAAAATCGGTTGCAACCAGCAGGCACCACATGTTCTAAGTTATTTCCTAGCCAGTTTGCCTAACTGAGCAAGTAGTGCAGAAAGTTGAATTTCTGGATGTGCACCAGCAGCAAGTCTGTAGTCATATTCTGCCATTATGGCTGCAAACTCCTCTGGTTTTTCGATCCTCATTTCATATGCTTCCTCATTTGCATACCTCATGAAGTCGCCCTCTGACATACCATAGACCTGTGTTAGTTCAAGAAGCTTTGCTCTCGAGTCATTGAACTTGCCAGACAATGCAAGATGCAGTACTTCGCCCACTTTTGCCCTACCCGACAGTCCAATAGCTGCCGCAACATTAGCAACAGACACCGAACCCATTCCAGCTGCAGCTTGCATAATGTTTATGGAGTGACGTAGGTCGCCACCAGTTGCCTCATATATCTGAGACAGAGCCTTCTCTTCGTATTTTACTTTCTGTTGTTCGCAAATCATTTCCAGATGATCGACAACATCCTCCTTTGGCAATCGCGTAAATCTAAACACCACACACCTGCTCTGGATTGGTTCTATTATCTGGGATAGGTAATTACAAATAATAATAAATCTCGTCGTCCTTGCGCTGTCTTCAATTATGCGCCTAAGCGCAGTTTGAGCCTCGGAGGTCATCTCGTCAGCTTCATCAAGTATGATTATCTTGGGCTTACCAAATTCTTTATCTCCTGCTAGCTTAATTGAAGCGGCAAACTCTTTTACACGCTCCCGCACCATCTTAATACCACGCTCATCCGATGCATTAAGTTCAAGTGTGTTCTTCCTCCAATCATCTCCAAGAAGCTCAGTTGCAATGCAGAGTGCAGTAGTAGTCTTGCCAACTCCTGCAGGACCCGAGAATAACATATGCGGTATATCTGGACTTTTAATCAGGTTGCTTATGCCCTTGATTATCTCCTTCTGATTAACTACTTCTCGTAATTTCTTTGGTCTGTATCTCTCCGACCACATTAGGTTTGCCAGATCTATTTTTTTGGCTGATTCCATCACAAAGCGCTTTCACTGAAGTTATTAAACCATTAATAGGTTCCTATTTTGCCTCATCTATCTCAATTTCAGTCAAAAGATAGCTAGAAACTAGCTACTAGCTTTAGAAAAGCTGCGCTGATACGATATATAATAAGTACCATGTTCTAAATAGCTCTTCCCCATGGTCAACATCCTCCATTCGGAGCCAAGGATTGAAACTATTCAAAGTATTTACCATCTAGGCTACATGCTCGAGGAGGTCAGGGTGACATATAAAGAGGATGTTAGGATGAGTGTGGGCAATCTTGTGATTGACGCAAAAGAAGGCGATATGTCGTCTCTTTCGCGTTGGATTGCCAAGATTCTTGTCGAGCAGGGCACGGCCGAAATCCAGTCAAATGATGCCACTGGCTACATATCACGGACTATGAACCGCGAACGCATTGCAAAACCTCATGACCTCTCGGGTGTTGATGTTGACTTTTACGTCAGAGTCAACGATTACCTCGAAGGTCTGAAGGAACGGGAGAGGGAAAACCTCGTCGTTTCCCTAAATACATTTGTAGCCTCCAGACTTGAAAAAATAGTCAAACTAGCTGCCGCTTCGTCACTCTCTCCAGAACTTGAAGGCAAACTATCTGCAGAAGAAAAGGAGCTATACATCCTAATAAACAAGATTTCAACGAAATTCAAAAAGGGGGTGTTACGGAAGTTTGTCTGAGCAGCAGACCATAGCAGCGCTTGCAAGTGATTTGGAAAAGTTTCTCAAAGCATTCAAAGACCGAGATGGCAATTACAAGTATTTTGATAGGATCAATAACATGATGGCTTCAGGTGCTCAGTCTCTTATTATAGATTACATTGATCTCGATTCTTACAACCCTCTGCTCGCTAAAGAGATAACCCACAAGCCCGATGAATACCTTGAGGCATTCAACGAAGCAGTCTTATCAGTACTGCGCGAGATACATCCTGACTATGAGCTAGAAATTCATGAAAAGATTCGGGTCAGAATAGGTAATTATACTGTACAAAAGGGGCTACGTGAAATAAACGCTGATTTGATAAATAAACTTGTTAGCATATCTGGCATGGTTGTGCGCTCCTCTGAAGTCAAGCCACTTGCCAAGAAGATTGCATATAAATGCACAAACTGCAACACAGTCACAGAGGCGCAGCTCAAAGGTCTCGTGATGAAAAAGCCGGTTAAGTGTCCTGCATGCTCTGAAAAAGAACTGGAAATGGATCCAGAGAGCAGCTTATTTATTGACTTTCAGATGGTGCGGCTTCAGGAGCTGCCTGAGGATCTTCCTGCAGGACAACTACCACATTACATTGAAGTTACTGTCATGAGTGACCTTGTGGATCAATGCCGCCCCGGTGACAGGATCATGCTCACAGGCATAATTCGAATAGAACAGGAGCAGTTGGTTCCCCAGGCCAAGACTAGCCTTTTCCGACTTCGTATGGAAGGAAATAACATTGAGTATCTTGGCGGCAGGGCAGGAAGCAAGGACACAAGGTCTGTTGAAAGAATTATGATAAGCACTGAGGATGAGCGACAAATAAGAATTATAGCGAGTAAGCCCGATGCTTACGAAAAGCTAATTGCCTCCTTTGCTCCTCACATTTATGGTCATGAGCCCATCAAGGAAGCAATATTGTTGCTTATTGTAGGCTCTGTGACAAAGAGGCTTGAAGATGGCTCAACCAGAAGAGGTGATATTAACGTGCTTTTGGTAGGCGATCCAGGTACGGCAAAATCCGAGATGTTGAAATTCACTGCAAAAATTGCGCCACGGGGATTATACACTTCTGGTAGGGGCTCTACAGCTGCAGGTCTGACAGCTGCAGTCATCCGTGATAAATCGGGGATCATGATGTTAGAGGCAGGCGCCGTCGTATTGGGCGATCAGGGAATCGTATGCATTGACGAATTTGACAAGATAAAACCGGAAGATCGCTCTGCGCTTCACGAAGTAATGGAACAGCAGACTTGTTCAGTAGCAAAGGGAGGCATCGTTGCTACACTGAACGCAAGAACATCAATCCTGTCTGCAGCAAATCCCATATATGGCAAATATGATCCATACAAGAATATAACAGAAAATGTCAACCTGCCAGTCCCTCTGCTAACAAGGTTTGACTTGATATTCATAGTCCGAGATAATCCAGACAAGGAAAAGGACAACCGTGTCGCAAGCCACATTTTGGAAATACACCGCGATACCGAAAAAGCCGCCAGACCTGTGATTGATATCGACCTTTTCAGTAAATACCTGTCATATGCAAAGCAAATCGAGCCAACATTAACAGCTGAAGCAATTGACATCGTTCGCAGTTATTATATGGAAATGAGAAGAATTGAATCCGAAGGGATGATAACGGTCACTCCAAGACAGCTTGAAGGGCTAATTAGGCTTGCGTCCGCTCGCGCAAGACTGCTATTAAAGGACATGGTAGAGGCAGAGGATGCTCAACGTGCTATCTACCTTGTAGACCAGATGATGAGGACAGCTGGAGTCGACGTTAACACAGGAAAGACAGACCTTGGAGTTCTATATGGGAAGCCTCAGAGTGTAGTCTCAAAAGAAAAGATGTTTATGGAACTATTCAGAGGACTGACTGGTACTGAGAATAATGACGTAGAAGATAAGGTGCTTGTGGATGAGCTAGTGAAGACAGGTAAGTTCTCCGACGAAGAATCAAGAAAATATATTCAAAAGTTCAATCGGGAAGGCCAGATATTTGAAAGACGACCTGGCTTTTGGGCTAAGGCGTAAATGCATTTTAAAATAGCCGGCTTGCTTATAGTTTTAAAATGCCCTCGGCTTTAACCGATAGTTCAATCAAAATGCTTCTTTCGCACCTTGGTTATACTTCTCTTTATCCACCTCAGGAGATGGCACTGAACCATGGCATATTGGAGGGAAAGAGCGTGCTCATGACTACTCCAACTGCCAGTGGCAAGACGCTTATCGCAATGATGGCCATTCATAATGCCCTGAAGAGGAATAAAAAAGCAGTATATCTGACACCGCTTCGTGCCTTGGCAAGCGAAAAGTATGATGACATGAAAGCACTTGAGACTCTCAATTTTGGCAGAAAGATCAAGGTAATGGTCGCAACTGGTGACTATGATTCGTCTGGAAAAGAATTGGCCGCTGCAGATGTTATCGTTCTTACAAATGAAAAGATGGACACGCTTTTTCGCCATAATGCAGAGTGGCTTGATGATATAGGGCTCTTCGTATCTGATGAAGTCCATCTTATAGGCGATAGGGAAAGAGGCGCTACACTTGAGATGATGCTTACCAAAGTCCGCAAGCATTATCCACAATCTCAGATAGTGGCACTCTCTGCTACTGTGGCCAACTCAACTGAGATAGCTGATTGGCTTGACTGTGAGCTTGTAGAAAGCGACTGGAGACCGACAAAGCTAGTAGAGGGAGTCTACGAACATGGTATTATCAGAATGAGCGATGGCACCACTTTTAGAGTCAACAACTCAGGAATTTCGTCTGCAGTAGACATTGCTATTGATTGTGTTTACGAAGGTGGGCAAGCACTGATATTTGCCGAAACAAGAAAGCGCGCCGCTTCACTTGCAGCCAAAGCTACAGAAGGCGTCTATAAGCAGCTAGACAAAGCAGCAAGAGAACTGGCAGCCAAGACATCATCTGAAATACTGTCTAGAGGGGATGACACCGAGATCACAAAAACATTGTCACAGCTTGTGTCAAAAGGGGTAGCATTCCATCACGCCGGCCTTGCCCCCTCAAGCCGGGAGATAGTAGAAGGCTCGTTTCGGAAAGGTATTATCAAATTACTAACTGCGACACCAACCCTTGCTGCCGGGGTTAACCTGCCCGCAAGACGGGTCGTGATATCAAGCATTCTGCGATACGACTCAGAGTATGGCAGAAATCTGCCTATCAGTGTGTTAGAGTATAAACAGCTGTGTGGCAGAGCCGGCAGACCGCAATATGATACAACTGGCGAGGCCATAATCGTAAGTGAATATGGTGCAAATGCTGAAGATCTCTATGAACATTACGTCCTTGGGAGCCCGGAGCCGATTCGATCACAGCTGTCAAGCGATAGCGCCATCAGGTTTCATTTACTCTCAAATATTGCAACTGTACCTGGGATGAAAAAACACGAGATACATGACTTCTTCTCAAGGACCCTTTTTGCAAGGCAGTATCGGGGCGCAACTGTTGAGCTTAAGGTCGAGTCCGCCCTTGAATATCTGGAGCAAGAAGACCTGGTCAAGTCAAAGAACGATCGCTATATTGCCACAGAATTTGGCAGGCGCACGTCGCTCCTGTACATCAATCCAGCTACTGCAGTGAAATTCCGAGATGCCCTCCAAAAGGCAGAGCACCCAGCCGAGACTGCCAAACATGCACTTGGCTTTCTTCATGTGATAGCAGACAGCCCTGACTTCTATCCAAAATTGTCATTACGCAAAACGGACTACGATCAGGTAAGCATGCTAATACAGCGTCGTGGCAATGAACTGTTATATCCTGTAAGCGAATATGATTGCTCTCGTAGCTTTTGGGCATTATGCTGGTGGATAGAAGAGACATCAGAAAGAGTGTTGAGTGACAAAATAGGTGTTGAGCCAGGTGACATGCACAGGATAGTAGAGATATCTAACTGGCTTGCCTACTCCCTTTATGAAGTGGCTAAATTGTTGCGTCGAGGGGATCTTATGCCAGAACTTTATAACCTACGTACTAGGATAAGACACGGAGTGAAGGAGGAGCTGCTGTCACTTGTCGTACTTGAGGGTATTGGAAGAGTCAAAGCCAGGGCACTCTATAACGCTGGTTTTATCGATGTACCTACAATAACGAAAGCTTCAGAAGCCAAGCTTGCGAGTGTTCCCAAGATAGGGCCAACTCTGGCAGGTAAGTTAAAGCATCAGTTAAAGAACAGGCTGGGACAATAATATCAAATGCTGGACGGCATTAACCTGATAACATATGCTGCAGCCGTATCTGTCATATCTTTCTTTGGCGTGTTTCTCATGATGCCGGCAGCAATAAAGTTGCTAGTTGCAAAGGGTAAGGTAGTCCCTGACGCTCACAAGCCGGAAAAGCCTCAAGTTCCGCGGCCTGCAGGTCCGATCATCATGATCAGTATTGCTGCAGCCGAAATCGTGCTTTTCATTCTAACAACGAATGTTGCTGTCTTTGCAATACTTCTAACAACAGCTATCGCATTTTTTGTAGGCTACATCGATGATAGCCGAGTGATGCCCGGCTGGTTTAAACCAGTAGCGCTGTTGGCTGCAGCTATTCCGCTGGTTCTTCTTGACATTTATATTGGAGAAGTATATGGGGACTCTCTAAATCTAATATTTGGCAGTGCATATATACCTCTACTGTACGTACCGCTCATATTTGTCATCATCCCCATTACTGGTAACACTATCAATTCAATTGATGTACTAAACGGAGTAGCAAGCGGTTTTCTGATAATTGCAATGATCCCACTCCTTGTGAGCATTGCGATTTTCGGCAACCGTGAAGTGTTCCTTGCCGCGCTTCCGTTATTATTTGCCACGATTGCATTTTATAGGTACCACAAATTCCCAAGCCGGATATTTCCTGGCGACTCGGGCACGCTCTTGCTTGGAGCGATGTATGGTGCGGTAGCCATCGCTGGCAGTTCTGAAATAATTGGAGTAATCGCACTATTGCCTGCCGTAATGAATTCATTCCTATTTCTTGCAAGTGTTAAACGCATAGTGGAGCACAGGGAGGTAAAGGCAAGGCCTACGGCATTAACAAACGACTTCAAGATATCTGCCACAAATGATGGTAGAGCACCAGCTACACTTGTAAGGTTGATTGTTGTGGATCGGCCGCTTGGCGAAAGAGAGATTGGTTATCAGATATTCAAGCTTGCAGTCTTTACCTCTCTTTTAGCATTTATCTCAATTACAATCCAGTATTTCATCATTATCAGG
>DATAAU010000078.1:0-3801 GCA_036259955.1 Nitrososphaera sp.
GGCCCATCTGGAACTGGCAAGACCATGTTGGCAAAAGCTGTGGCTACAGAGTCTGAGGCGAATTTTATTTCAGTAAAGGGACCTGAACTTTTGAGTAAATGGGTTGGCGAATCAGAGCGCGGAATTCGGGAGATCTTTCGCCGGGCAAGACAGGCAGCTCCCTGTGTTATATTCTTTGACGAGATCGATTCAATTGCGATGGCAAGGGGAGGAGGAATGGGCGGAGAAATGGGCGGTGGCGGAATGGGAACGAATGACAGAGTGATATCGCAGATCCTAACTGAGCTAGATGGAATTAGTGAATTACACGGAGTAGTTGTGCTTGCGGCGACTAACAGGCCAGATATGATTGATACTGCATTATTGAGACCTGGAAGGTTTGATAGAATAGTGTTTGTGCCAAATCCCGACAGAAGAACAAGGAAGAGAATACTCGAGATTTACGTTACAGACAAGCCAATTGGAACAGATGTTGATCTGGAAAAAATAGCAGACATATCGGATGGTTTTAGCGGAGCCGATACCTCTGCTATAGTAAATACTGCCGTATCTCTTGTGCTTCATGAATACTTGGCAAAGTACCCCACGCCCGAAGAGGCAGCCAAACATGCATCAGAAGCGCATGTAATGATGCGCCACTTTGAAGAGGCAGTCAAAAAGATAAGGACTCAAAGAGAGAGGAAGCCTGAAGAAACTAGAGCGCTATCTTACTACAGGTAGTGGACAAGAACTACTCTTGCTATCTTTCTTTCTTTGCTTTTCATGCTTGTAGCCTTGCATTAGATTACTGTAACCTGTAATATCCTTAAAATCTCTTTCTAGAGTTCAATCGATAATTTTAGCAAACCTTCGACATAGATAAAAAAAAGGAAAATGCTGTGCTGAAGAGCACAGATGTGCGTTACTTAAGAATTTACCGGTCTATTTGTTCATTCTGAGTACATCTACTTGGCCACTGTGAAGCCAATCCTTCAGCTCATCATGTGTTGGCTTGGCGTCGTGTTTGCCGGCCAGATGAAGATGCAGAAGAACATAGTTAACTTGGTTGAGTAAGGGCTTGTTTGCTTCGTCACCTTGACGGGCTTTTTGCTTCAAGTCAGCCGGAACTGTTCTCCACCAGTCATCAAATTTTCTAACCATATCAAGATTCTAAGAACTGAACTTATTAAGGGTTTTCCGTTTTGCAAAACAGCGTTATAGATACAGCCCCGATAACTTTGCAATCCCATTAGACATATAAGGATTAAGAAAAAAGAGCAGCGTATGCCCTTCGCAATCCATGAGTTACAGAATGCATATAGAGCATACAGGCAATTTTTGGATTGCAACCCTCCTCCTCATCATTTACGATACGTCTTCCCTTTTTTTAAAGGGTCTTACTTTGCATACCGCAAGGTCGATGTTCTCCGCATTGTAGAGATTGCAAAGACAATTTCTTCTAATCCATGCTATATGGATATTGGATGTGGCTACGGCGACTTTCTAGATAAAATGCGGCAGCTGTTGCCTAACGCAAGAGGGATAGAAAAAGACGGAAGCATTTTTTATGCATTTCAGATTCCAAAGCCTGATTACATTAGCTTGATGCAAGTAGAGGATTTATCGGAGCCTCTTGATGTAGCGTTTGTTGGCTGGATGGAGCCGGGTCAGGATTTCCGTAGATTTGTGGCCAAATGCGCCAAGTGCATTATTACAACCTTCGATACTGGCGGCCAGTGCGGCATAAATGGTGCCTGCGAGTATGAAGAATTTGGCTTTCAGAGGGTTGCATGGTGGAGAACCCCGTCGTGGATAGATGTAAATACAGAGCTCATGAATCGTTATTACGCACCTTCCCTCGACTCAAGCAAGAAGGAGCAGTTAGCAAAATTGCGCACGGCACACAACTTTTGGTATGTATACGCAAAGCCCGAGTTTACAGCCAAGACTAAGTCAGGCCTGCAATGGTGGTTGGAAAAAACAGAAAATCCAAATGATAGATTTGATTTTGAGTCTGTTCTTGACGAGTGTGGCTTTCATTACATGGAGGATCTTCCCGGACTTTCAAACAACAGAAAGCTGTGGGAAGTGAACTTTGACTAAATGCCATTTAATATTGAAGATCTGCTCAAAGCCCAGCGTGAATTAGCGAAATTTATAGGAAACGCACGGTCACCAAACCACGCACGATACGTCTTCCCTTTTTTTAAAGGGTCTTACTTTGCATACCGCAAGGTCGATGTTCTCCGCATTGTAGAGATTGCAAAGGAGATCTCAGATAATCCAAAGTATCTCGATGTAGGATGTGGTTATGGAGATTTTCTAAGACAGATACGGAAGTTTATTCCAAGTGCTGAAGGGATAGAAAAAGATGGAGGCATTTTTTATAGCCTCGGCCTTGTAAAACCTGATTATATTAGAATTGCCGACGCCCACTGGATAGACAAAAAATTTGACCTTATCTTTGTGGGTTGGATGGAGCCGGGTCAGGACTTTCGCGATCCAGTTGCGCGGAGTACTGATGTAATTATTACAACACTTGATCAGGGTATTAGCTTGCAAGCTGAATTTGACGGCCATGGTTTTCAAAGGGTTGCATGGTGGAGAACTCCTTCGTGGGAGGACGTTAATACAGAGATCATGAATCGATACTATACAAAAATGGCAGAAAGTACCCAAACCAAGCTTGCAAAGATGCGAGGGGCACATAACCTTTGGTATGTGTATGCTAAACCACAAAAAGTACAAAACGTCAAGGCAGCACTCAACAGACAAGTTGAAAAAGAATCACATCTCGATCAAGGATATTATGATTTCGAATCCATACTTGATGAATGCGGATACGGCTATTTGCAAAAGCTAGAAAATCCTGCAATACTAGAACCAATGTGGCAGGTGCAGTGGGATTAGCAAGATTTAAAGAGAGTATTGCTGAGAGGTCTATATAGTAACAATAAATTGAAAGTTAAGGTTTTGGGGGCGGCAAAGGAGGTCGGCCGCTCGGCATTTTTAGTCAACTGTGACCATACCAATATACTATTGGACTATGGCGTCTTGCTTAAGCGTGAGCCCATTTTCCCAATGCACGTCAAGCCCAAGGAAGTTGATGCTGTAGTTATCACTCATGCACATCTTGATCACTCCGGCTTTGTTCCTTCCTTGTATCTGTCCGGCTCAACAAATATTCCTACACTTGGCACACTTCCAACTTTTGAGCTATCTGAATTGCTCATTGAAGATATGATTAAGATCTCTGGATTCTATCTACCATTTGAATACATTGATCTTATGACGATGCTCAAGAGCTCCAAGAATCTGCAATATCGAGAACCCTACATGGTAAATAATGCCAAGGTAACGCTCCACCAATCAGGTCATGTAGTAGGTGGTGCAAGTATTGTAGTAGAACATGAAGGCAAGAAAATATTTTATACTGGTGATATAAACACTCGTGGCTCAAAGCTTTTGCAGCCTGCTGACCTTGACTTTGGCGAAATTGACCTGATGATAATAGAGAGCACCTACTCGCAGTCAGAACAGCAACCCCGCGAAGAGGCTGAAAAGGATCTCATTGAATTTGCATATGAAGTCATAGAGCGCGGCGGAACTCTTTTTGTCCCATCCTTTTCAGTCGAGCGCGCACAAGAAATAGCATGTGTGCTCAAGGCCTACAATTTCAAGCATAAGGTGGTAATGGATGGCATGGCGCTTAAAGCAAATCATATAATGAGCCGCCACCCTGCATTCCTCAGAGACGCGGAAATGTTCAAAAGAGCCATAGGCGAGGCCGAGTGGATACAGGGCTGGAGCAGAAGGCGCAAA
>DATAAU010000079.1:0-4119 GCA_036259955.1 Nitrososphaera sp.
AAAATAATCCGTCATTTTTGCGTTTGCTGTTTCTTTTAGCAATGCGGACAGCTTTTTCTTGTCTTGCAAAGGTGGCGACTTTATGCCTGTGATCATTTGTAGAAATTCTAATTCTCTTTCAGTCAATCCAAGATTGTCAAAATAGATCTGGTTGAATAGAATTTTTTGAAAAATATGCTCTAGTGATACTAGACGGCTATAGGCTTTGCCGCCAATATCCGTCCCCTCGAGCGCCTTGGCCAGCATAGTCTTCTTAAGATTCAGTACCCCGCTTGAGATAATATGATCAAACGTGGAAACTACCTCGAAGTGGTCATCAATACCGGTGTAGCATATGAGAGTCGCCGGCAAAAATTTTCCAAGACCACGGACTCGTTTCGAGTGGTTCTTGTCAAGAACTAGTATGGACAAGCCGAAAGCTAATATTGCGTCCATTATCTGCCGCGGTAGACGCTCATCTAATACATCATCATCTGACTTAAGTTCGACAGGATAAAAACGGATGCAATCTATTCTGCATCTTTCGCGGAGAGCAAATTGTTTAAGCATTTGAGTTCTTACTAAGATGTTGTCGTAGAAATCATAGTCTTGTCTGTCAGGTACCTTCATCACCGCCGCGATCAAAAGGTCAAAGCTACGCCAATGGGCCTCTTCAATTATTCTTATGTCGGACGTTGGTATAATATCATTGTTCTTCAGATGATTTGACCTTAGCGAGCTGCAAAATAATGACTTGAGCTCTCCCTCATTCATTGAATATCTTTTGCAGCTTGAGTTAATGTGTTTTATCCTACTTGATTTTACAGGCCTTTTTCATTGTCTTTGCAAATTTCTCCAGATCTATGAGCATCTTTGTACTCGAGCCATCAGATATTTTATTAATAATTGCACTGCCTACAATAACTGCTTCAGCCCCTGCAGCTACCATGTTCTTAACATGAGCAGGTCTGCTTATTCCAAAGCCTACGGCTACTGGAACTTTTGCTCCTGCGGTCTGCTTTACTGCTCTAATAGTGTCAAGGGTATATTTCTGAAAAGAATTGCGGGCGCCGGTTATGCCATAAACCGATACAACATATAAGAATCCAGTAGTGTTGGCAACTATCTTGCGTAACCTTATTTCTGGTGTGTTTGGCGATACAAGGAACACTGTAGCAAGGTTAAGCCTTGAAGCCACCGACGTATATGTGCCTGCTTCCTCGACCGGCAAATCTGGCAATATAAATCCGTCAAGTCCAGATTGCTTGGAAGTATACATGAACTTTTCCATTCCTGGCCTGACAAGAATGTTAGAATAAGTCATTGCAAGTATAGGAAGAGTTGGGTGCTTCTTTCTGACTACTCCTATTAAATTTAGAGCCTTTCCAGGCGTCATGCCATTCTTTAGCGCAATGTTTGAAGCTGATTGTATCGTGGGGCCGTCAGCTATAGGATCCGAAAAAGGGATGCCCACCTCGATGATATCTGCACCTCCTTCTACCAGCGCATCGATGACCTGCTTTGAAGTTGCAATGTCGGGGTAACCTGCAACTACATAACAGATAAGAGCCCTTTCACCATTCTCTGCTAGCTCACGGAATTTTTCAGTGATTCTATTATGCATGCTTTGTCTTTTTCTTTCTTTCACTCTCTTTCTTGCTCAAATAATCTTGAACAATATCGACGTCCTTGTCTCCTCTCCCAGAGAGAGTGACTACTATAATATCATCCTTTTTCATTTCCTTAGCTAGCTTCATAGCATATGCAAGTGCATGCGAAGGCTCCAGAGCAGGGATTATTCCTTCTAGTCTGGACAAAGTAAGAAATGCCTCTATAGCCTCTTGGTCTGTAGAGGCGACATATCTAGCACGCTTTAGCTCTTTAAGCATTGCATGTTCTGGGCCTACTCCAGGATAATCAAGTCCTGCGGATATGCTGTGGGTTTCAATGACCTGTCCACGCTCGTCTTGCAATAAACATGTAAACATACCGTGCAAGATCCCTTCCGAGCCAGCGGCGAGGCTTGCTGAGTGTTTGCCCGATTTGATCCCTTCGCCTCCTGCTTCTATGCCGTAGAGCGCCACGTCATTTTCATCAAGAAATGCATAGAACGAGCCCATAGCATTGCTTCCTCCACCAACACATGCAACAATAGCGTCGGGCATTATGCCGTCCGTTTCTGAAATTTGCTGTTTTATTTCTTTACCGATCACACTTTGAAAATCCCTCACCATCATAGGATAAGGGTGAGGACCTACAACGGAACCAATAAGGTAATAGGTCGTTTTTACGTTAGCGATCCAATCTCGTATTGCTTCATTTATTGCGTCTTTTAGAGTCTTACTGCCAGACTCTACAGGATGAACCTTCGCTCCCAGAAGTTCCATCCTAAAGACATTCAGCTTTTGTCGTTGATAATCCTTAGACCCCATGAATATTTCCGCAGAAAGCCCAAGCACTGCACATGCTATGGCTGTACCGACGCCGTGCTGGCCCGCACCAGTTTCAGCAATAATCCTTTTTTTGCCCATCTTTTTCGCCAAAAGTGCCTGTCCGATTGTGTTGTTGGTTTTATGTGCGCCGCCATGCAGAAGATCCTCACGCTTTAGATATATCTTAGCGCCACCAAACTTTCTTGTGAGGTTCTTTGCAAAGTACAGCGGCGTAGGCCTACCAGCATAATGAGTGAGATAATAAGAAAGTTCATTCTGAAATTCTAGGTCGTTCTTGTATTTCTCGTAGGCGGATTCAAGCTCTTCTACAGCAGGAGCTAACGTCTCTGGTATGTATTTACCGCCATACTTTCCAAATTTACCTCGAATGGGATAGCTTCCTAACAAAGTTGAACCACTTAATGTTCGAGGGGATATTTTAAGAGATGTCTAATTTATAGTGCATAATACAGCTTGGATATCTTGTCACCGATATTGGGTGTTTGCATTATGCTGGTCCCAACCAAAAAGGCATCTGCTCCTGCACGTTTCAAGTACTGTATGTCCTCCGGAGTGCCGATCCCACTTTCGCTTATGATCACAGCCCTGCCCTTGTCATACCTTTTCAGCAGCTTTTCGGTATTTGTAATGTCTACCTGAAGGGTATCAAGGTTCCGATTATTGATGCCAATCAAGTCATGTTTAGCTTTGAGTACGTCTGCAAACTCTTGTCCTGTATGAACTTCAATAAGCACTTCAAGGTCTCTTTTTTTTGCGTACGCCAGTAGTTTCTCCAAACTATCTTCGGCCAGAGAATTGTCAAAGATAGACTTAATGAGGAGTACGCAATCGGCACCAACTTTCTTACCGGCATCTATTTGCACCGTGCTTACAATGATGTCCTTCATCAGTAAGGGCATCTTGGGTAGGGCTCCCCTAATGGTTGCCAAATATTTGAGTGAGCCATCAAACAATGAAGGCTGTGTTAATACCGATATGCCAGCTGCTCCATAGTCTGCCATTATCCTTGCAATCATTGCTGGTTCTGCCTTAGTCCTTATCTTTCCGTAAGAAGGGGAAGAGAACTTTACTTCAGTTATCAAAGGAGCATGTGGGCATAAACTAATAGCTTTTCTAAGGCTTGTTGCCTCATGGCTAGAAGGGTGATCTATTTCATAAACACCCTGATCAATTGCCCTATAGGAGTTGTCGGCTAGACGTTTTATGCTAAAGTCAGGCTTGGCGAATTCAGGCATGCTATTACTTCCATCGTAACGCTCCTATGAACTTAGATACTTGATACTAATGCGCATGCGGTGGAGGTGCACCACTTTTAGCCAAGGCTTCATTGAATGTGCCAGCGGACTTTTCATGAAATTCTAGGTTTGACTGGTCTACTTTGATTGCCTGTGGAGGACATACTGACGCGCAAGCCATGCACCATATACAGTCGTGCTCTCTGATAGGATCTGCCTTATCGGTATAGTCTTTGCGTTCTTCTTTAACCGAGCTGCCTGTACCTGCGCTTGTAGCATTTGCCATTTGAGCTCCAGGAACATCGTTCTCAGTTCTATACCATTGAAATACCTGTACTGGACAGGCTTCAATACATGCACCGTCAGCAACACATGAGTCCCAGTCGACAGCCACCATTGTTCCATGAACACCTAGAGGAACCAATTCTTCTCCTCTTGTTTGATAGGCAGAT
>DATAAU010000080.1:0-6738 GCA_036259955.1 Nitrososphaera sp.
GGCGTAGCGACAACACCATTTGGACTTCCTGTAATAATTGCAGCAGAGGTCTAGATAGATAACACCTCTCCTCTTTAAGATGAAGATATGCGCGCTATGATGTATGAAACATAGTTCAGCCCATAGTCCTGCTCTTTCTACAAAAAATAGAGTTGATGATTTTTGCTGTATCTTGATTGAGCAAGGTTAGTCTGAGCCAAAGACACTAACGTACCTTGGAAATATTCCTAGACCAGGAATACCAATTATGAATGATTAAATAACAATAAGTGGCAAAAGCCAGAGAAATGAGCAGCAAGGATGAATTGACTTTTTCAAAAGAGGCCCTCCTTAAAACGCATGCAGGGAAGAGCATAATCAAGGAGAGAATGATGCAAAGTAAGGGCTACAAGCAGTTCAATCACTACAAGGAAAAAACAGAGCAGGAATTTCCTAGCTTCGTCCAGCGATTCACCTTATCCTTGCATAAAGCGATAACCGCTGATAGTAATCCCTATGACACAATACGCAAGTTTGTCGAAGAGGTTGGTTCACAAGAGCTTGTCTTATCACACAGTCGCGTGCCAGATGTCCAGATGAGATTGTCAAACCCTGACATTCTTGCAGACAGGATCAAGCGTATACTAAATTCTAATTTTGTCAAGATGACGTTTCCAGTTTTCAATGCGCTTTATGATGGTTCATCTAAATATTTTGGCGACAGTGAATCTGAAGAAAAGAGGAAAGCGGTTATAGATGGCCACATAATTGCGATTGACCTTTCAGAGCCCATGGACAGAATAGTTGACCAGGACGAAGATCTGGAATATCTTGACGATTACAAGTTCATGAACCCATACATACTTGCAATAGCCCGCACCAATATTGCTCAAGGAGGAGATGCAGTTCTGAAGGCTTTTGAAGAGGGCTTTCGCAACGCCAGAATCGGACAGCACATAGATGTCAAACTAAAGATGGAACCGGCATCAATTAATGACGAAAACATGACTGAGTGTTATAAGAAGTACCGGGCAGTGATGGGAACTGCTGGCAGGAACATGGCGCTTAATCGCCGTCCACTTTCTGATATTTTCCATCTTGGTATGGCCAAGGCTGGTGAGTGTGTTGGCTGTGGTAATGAGATCGAAGACGCCCTAGGGAACAATGAAGTCAAGATTCCATCATGGCCACTATACTTTGCTATCAACATGGGCAATGTACAGCGGAGCTTTGAACTCACAATGACAAAGAGTAATCTCTTTCTGGATGAAGCAAAAATCGCAATTGACATGTTGCCTGAGAATTTTGAATTAAAGCCTTTTTTGGAATTTCTTTTCTTGACTGTCCGTCACTACAATCAGTACTGGTATAATGAGCTTATACGCCGTGCGCCCTTTGATGAATTCAACAAAAAGATAGAAGAAATTGTTGCAAGAACATGATAATGATAACGATGATGTGGTCTGAAAAGTACAGACCAAAGACCGTACAAGAAATGGTGGGTAACGAGGATGCTAGACTTGTTGCAATAAAGTGGTTATCAGGATGGGTTAGTGGCAGCAGACCCCTTCTATTGATGGGTCCTCCAGGCACGGGTAAGACTACCTTAGCACACACACTTGCAAGGCAACTTGATTATGATGTAGTAGAAATGAATGCAAGTGATATACGCAACAAGGAAGCCTTACAGGCAAGAATAACTCCCATTTTTCAAAACACCGCCAATCTGATGGGCAAAAAGATAATGCTTTTCTTAGATGAGGTGGATGGCATCTCGGGTAGGGAGGACACGGGTGGTCTTGACACTCTTATCAATCTAATAAAAGAACCAACTGTGCCAGTGATCATGGCTGCAAACAAAAAGTCTCTCAAGATAATGAAACTTGCCAAGGCTTGCAAGATAGTAGAGTTTAGTCCAGTCCCTCATAGCCTATTGCTGCTATTTCTAGATTATGTGCTGCAGACAGAAGGAGTAAAACTTGGATCAGATGACAAGGTGTCAGTAATAGACAACAGCAGAGGTGACATCCGATCATTGCTCAACAGCGCACAGTCACGTGTAGCTGGCTATTCTACTGTCTCAAACAAAGACATGGTAGATATAGATATTGCAGATGCAATCAATGGTTACTTTAAAGCCGACACGCTGGGCCAAGCAATGCAGTTCATAATAAGAGCAGATGCGTCATATCCTGACCCTAGATATCGGTTGATTTCACCAGAGGAGAGGCGAAAAGATATGCTAGCAGCCTTATTCTCCAGTATAGTGTCCTCAGAAATGGAACAACACGATCTTGCTTCATTGTTGGATGTACTTTCAAGAGCGGATATGATTGTTGGAAGGGCCAACGCATCAAGGCAGTGGCATCTTCTAAAATATGTAAATAGTCTAATCGCAACAGGGTTATACGAAAAATCACGCCAGAAGGGTATCAAATACCACCAGTATTCAATGCCATGGCCCGTGATGGGACCGATATTTGCCCGCTCACAGTCGACAAAGAAGATCTTGGATGAACTTGGATTGACTCTTCATATATCAAGAAGTTCTGCCGGCTTATTTGTCCTACCCTATTTTATCAGAGCAATGATCGATGAAAAAATAGATCCCGTGGAGTTTGCGATAGATAACTTTCAGGATGAATCAATTGGTGAGTCGATAGCAAAAGAGATCGAGAAGGCGAAAAGAAAATGGATGATTGGATAAGGCTTTTGGTGAAATATAAGGGCAAGTGTTCTGCATGCGGCAAAGAAATAACTGCAGGCCAGTATGCCCTTTGGTCAAGGAGTAGCAAGGCGATTAAGCATAGCGAATGCAACACCACTAACAACTCCTCTCAGACAGTAACAACTGAAAAAAAACAGGTTGATATGAACAGGCAGCAGTCGATGGCAGCAAAGGTTGATTGCTTTATCTGCAACAGACCTGTTGCTCACAAGGACTCCGAGTTTGTGGAGTCTGACAGCTATGGTAAGCAATCGATATCGCAGGCGTCTATCTGCAATGAGTGTCTGAAAGACAAGAATGCCTACCAAAATTATCAGTATGCCTTCATTGAAAGGGTTCGCAAGGTAGCAAAAGTAAAAACTTGGGCGTAGTACTGCTAAACTTTTGGTTTTAAATTTTGAAGAGTGTCCAAGCTTTGCATTATATAGATTGGGCCTGCAATATGGCGTTGCAGTTGTAATCGAGTTTTGAGGTTAACGAAGGCAGGCTTTATTGGAATGAGTTTGATACTTTATTACAGGGGAAGATTCCATAGGGGCTGCCACAAATCCTTATCTTTCTCAAAGGGTATCTCGTCTTCAATTGTTTCCATGATTTTCATTTCTTCTGCAGTGTTTCGAGTCTTTCTTTTATGATCTACAGGAACAAATGGATAAAACTTGTTGGATTTGTAGTCATATACTAGAAAGGAGCTCTGATTGTTGTCTCTTTCGTTATAAAACTGAAAAGCTGCTGCAATTATTTGGTCTGAAAAACCTCGCTCTATGACCAAGTCTCCAACTGCCGTCACCCCGACCAAAAGGTCTTCAATTCTTTTTCCATAGAGGACGATCCATAGATAACCCTCGTAATCTGAAATTATATCATAATGCAAGTCAACTGTAGAAGATTCTTCCCTTTCCGTGGTGTCAAGGAACCCCTTGATTTCCTTTTCCATTTCGCGAAAATATTGTCCACCCCTTGTCTTTATTACTAGTACACACCTACCAGTTGTTACAAGCCCAATCTTCATATCCAAAGCAATGTGGGAGGAGGATAGAGAAAAGATAAGGTCTGAATCGTTTACCCTACTTTCATCATTTGCCCACCTTGCTACTCTATCCTTTATTCTGTCAAATAATGGCATAGTCAAATTGGTTATCGTTTAATATTTAATAACTGATTACTGCTGGCCACTCTGTTTTGTTGCTTTTGGTTTTGAAGCATCTGCGTCATCTCTGCCTGTTTGTAGCGATACTCAGATAAGTATGTCTGACATGATTCTGCGCACTAGATGGTACTCCCATTGGTTTGTTGGTTTCGGTGCACTACCCTAAAGATAACTGGTCATATTATGACATCATCTTGAAATCAAAGGAGCTGAGCAAGTAGATGTATCTTTAATGCGTGTTATATTTCAACATTATTTAAGCAGAGCCCTCATTTCAATTTTTTTGATGAAGCCGTAGTTTTGATCTAAAACTTAAATCTATCTTCTAAAAATTCTAGAAGATGTGACTAAATATTAGAATTCTTTTTCCTTGGACATATAGACAGAGAAGCTTCTCGATACAATACCTTAATTATCTTGTATGTCCCTATATAGGCAGAGGATAGAGTAATCCGACTTCATGTTTAACAAGCGACGTGATGAACTGTCGAATGGAGCTGGCTCTTCTGATATTTTTGGAACGAGGCGAAAGGCTTCAGACAAGGTGCTAGCAACCATCGTGAGAAACAACACTGTAGATGAAGGAATAAGTGCCTTTACTCTTTGGCTTGGAGTAAATGGAAAGAATTCTGCAGCTATACCTATTACAATGAAACAATTTAGATCCGGCATCAACAACAAAGTAGTAGTATCATTGCGGGATAATATCTTGCAAAAAGATATACATGTAGGCATTGTGGATGGAATTCCATTTTGCAATGGCTGTAGATCAAATGATTGTGCGCATATTGGATTTGCAGTTTGTGCTGAGCAACTGAACTTACGATCAAAACTAGAGTGATAGATATCAAGAGGAATCTTTGGTCTATCTACTCTATGCCCATGTATACTTTGGCAACCTTTTAGCTCCTTTGCTGTCTGAAAGAAAAATAGTATGCATTATGCTTTTCCTGTAGTATCTGTGGCAGTAGTCTTATCTCCATCTCCTAGTATCTTCCATCGCTCTGCTAACTTGAATCCAAATTTAATCACATAAGGAGACATGAACGTAGTAATGATTGTCATTGCACCAATCAGCGGAAGTAAAAAGGCACTTGTCACTCCTGTAGCAGCACCTGCTTGAGCAGTCACTAATGCAAGCTCTCCGCCAGAAGATGACAAACCAAAGCCGGCTCTAGCTGAAGTTATCTTATCAAATCCTTGAGCTCTAGCTGAGCTCCAGACAGTAAAGAATTTTCCTGCATAGGATACTCCCACGAGAACCAAAGCAGGCACGATGAATGTCGGAATCAGGCTGATGTCCATCAGTGCCCCAATAGATATGAAGAAAAGCGCAGCAAACATGTCTCTGAGTGGAGTAGCTAGCACAACAGAAACAGAGTGCATCTTTGACTCTGCCACCAAAACGCCTGCAAAGAAAGCCCCCGCGGCGACCGATATTCCAAGCTCAAATGCAATAAAGGCCATACCAAATGCGACTCCTAGCAATGCAAGTATGAGGACGTCATAGCTGTTCATTCTCCCAATAAGGTCAATGAACTTTGGAACAGTTCTTGCACCCAAGAATATCGTGCCGCCTATAAACGCCAAGACTAGGCCTACAGATATTCCAATTTCAACAAATGATAATGTCCCCGTTGAAGCAACAGATTGCAGTACTGCCAGCATCGAGATGATAATGATGTCTTCAATTATTGCAACACCTAAAATCAGTGTGGCTGATTCTTCCTTTATCAGTTTCATCTCTTCTAGTACACGCATTACAATCACAGTACTTGTTACAGATATTGCCAGAGCAACAAACAAGCTATCATAGAATGAAAATCCTAACAATTGGCCAGCGCCAATCCCTGCAAGGAAGGTGCCTCCTGCTTCTGCTGCAGCTATGATAGACGCCTTCCTGCCAACTTGTCTTAGTTTTGCAATCGGAAACTCCATGCCTACTACAAATAAGAGTAGGATAACACCAATTTCTGCGAAAAGCTGCAATGTATTCGTTTCAGAAATGAGACTAAAAGGCGGCGTGTAGGGGCCTATTATCATTCCCGCAATGATATAGGCAATCACCATGGGTTGTTTTAGCCTGTGAGAAACCAATGCCATTACAGTTGCAATTATCATAATAATTGCAAAATCGCGGACAATTAGCTCAAAAGCCTCAACAACCATGATATGAAGCCATATGGCACTTTATATCAATATTATGTATGATTCGTTCAAGTAAGAAATAAAATATTGCATGCACTCTGTTGCTACTAAAGGTCAGAGACGCACATCTTGCTAATACACATAATGAATCATTTCCAGTTTATCTGTCAAATAAAAACCTCTATCTGCTATCTCTTACTCTCTACCTTTAATATTATTGGTCTGCGCATACACACTTTTTAGCTCTTTGTCAGAGTATTGCTGATCTTCCTTTGGTTTTATTACTATATACCGTGGCCTGTATCTTCCAAGCAGGATAGAATTTCCTACTACTGTTACTGAACTCAGAGCCATAGCAGCCCCTGCAAGTATGGGTAGCCATCCAAACACACTTAGTCCCAGAAAGGGTACCAAAGCACCTCCTGCTATAGGTATTAGACCCACATTGTATGCAAATGCCCAGAATAGGTTCTGCTTTATTTTAGATACCGTCTTTTTGCCCAATTCCAGAGCCGTCACTATGTCCCTTACATCACTTTTTATTAAAATTATCCCACCTGTTTCCTTTGCTACATCTGTTCCCGAGCCAATCGCTATTCCCAAATCTGCGCGGGCTAGTGCTGGTGCATCATTTATGCCGTCTCCAACCATCGCCACGACTCTACCTTCTTCTGATTTGAGCTTTGAAATTACCTCTTCTTTCTGCTGTGGCAGTACCTGAGCAATTATTCTG
>DATAAU010000081.1:0-4510 GCA_036259955.1 Nitrososphaera sp.
TGCAAACGCCATGTGAGTATACTGACCCCCGCCAATTACAAACACTATGAACAAGAATGCAAATGGAATCAGTGCAGTGAATGTTATTGATGCGGGATATCTGCGAAGCCATAGTAATCCGTTTATATGCGCAATTAGAAAGGCCTGCCTTATTGGCGTACTAAACGAAGTAGGAAAAACTTTAGTCTTTTCAGTCCTGCCAGCTTTCACTACATCAAGTAGTTGTATAACAAGCGTCTAATAATGTTAAGGCCTTGCCAATAAGATATATATGCATGTATGATATTCTTTCGAGTGCCTTTTCTAAAAGTCGGAGAATGGTATTTGTTCAAAATGCTGTCGAATATCTGACTGTTTAATTGTCGAAATCTTTAATTCTGATTAGAATCTTAAGTATCACTTACGATGGCCGTGTCCTCCGCTTTGGTAATGAACATTGCTGGATCGGAGTGGATCATAATCATACTTTTTGGACTCATCTTACTCTTTGGTACTAAAAAACTACCTCAGTTTTCACGTACAATAGGTAAGGCAGTAGGAGAATATGAGAGGGCAAAGCAGATGTTTCGCCATGAAATGGAACAAGCTGCAGAAAATGCAAGAGATGATAGCAAGTTTCCCAAGATAAGAGGCCCTGTCGACTCGGAGAGGAAAAAGCTCGAGTTGATCGCCAGCTCACTCGGCATAGAAGATCATGAGGGGCTTACAGACGAGGAACTTCGCACCGTTATATCTAAGAGGATGTCAAGCTGACCTACAGGATATTGGCTACAATTTACACACAAAACTTATAACATGAACTTTTCCAGAACAATCCATGCTAGAGACAGAAAAAGGGTCCCCAGCGGCAATAAATCCTTTTGAAGTTGCCCTCAAACAGCTTGACGAAGCAGCTAAGCTCATAAATCTAGACAAAGGTTTACAACAAGTTTTAGCCAACCCAAAACGAGTTCTTACAGTGTCGCTGCCAATAAAAATGGACAATGGAGAGATACAAGTTTTTACGGGATTCCGTTCGCAGCATAATGATGCCCGCGGCCCATACAAGGGAGGTATTCGATATCATCCTCAAGTCACCATCGATGAGGTCAAGGCTTTATCTATGTGGATGACTTGGAAATGCGCCATTGCGGACATTCCCTATGGCGGAGGCAAAGGTGGCATCATCTGTAACCCAAAGGAAATGTCTGAAGGCGAGTTAGAACGCCTAACAAGGCGCTATGCTTATGCTATTGCAGACATTATTGGGCCGCACACAGACATTCCTGCACCAGATGTTTACACAGGTGGCAAGGAAATGGCTTGGATAATGGACACATACTCTGCACTTAAGGGTAATTATGTTCAGCCCGAAATTATCACAGGCAAACCGATCACAATTGGTGGATCACTTGGCAGAAATGAAGCCACTGGCAGAGGATTAGCGTTCACGGTAAGAGAAGCCGCAAAGAAGCTCAAGATAGACATGAAGGATGTCGCCATGACGGTAGAAGGGTTTGGGAACGCAGGTCAGTTTGCCTCGCAATTTGTAGAAGATCAAGGTGCCAGGTTAATCGCAGCTTCTGACTCTAAGGGAGGTATATATAATAAGAATGGCATCAATGTTGCCGAGCTAAGAAGACACAAAGAAAAAACGGGCTCAGTTGTAGGGTTTGCTGGTGCCAATTCCATAAGCAACGAAGAGCTGCTCGAAACGGAATGCACAATACTAATACCAGCTGCTCTTGAAAATCAGATAACTGCGAAGAATGCTGGCAGAATCAAGGCGAAGATAGTGGCAGAGGCTGCTAATGGCCCAACGACACCAGAAGCAGATGAAGTACTTTACAATAACAAGATCTTGGTAATTCCAGACATCCTTGCAAATGGCGGAGGTGTGACTGTGTCATACTTTGAGTGGTTGCAGAACCTTCGCAGAGATTACTGGACTGAAGTGGAAGTCAACGAAAGACTTGATAAAAACATTACTAAGGCGTTCAATGATGTTTATCAGACATCTGAAAGGTATGGCATAGATATGCGCAAAGCAAGCACTGTTCTAGCAGTTAATAGAGTGGTTGAAGCGACCAAGATAAGAGGACTTTGGCCATGATCACCAACAGCCTTGCGTAATTTTTGCGAGCAGACCAGCACTTCTGCAAAATTGGAGTGATAAAGAACTCTTTCGCTTCCCCTATTGTTTTATGTCATATTGTCAAGACTATTGAAGAATAAGTGAAGATAAATCAAAAGATAGATCTAGCTCTAATGATCAACTGGCGTGGTTGTTGTAATAAGAGACTTTGTATTCGACTTAGCACTATTATTGGACGAACATATGTTATCAATTATATGTAAAACGTATTTTGATAATTTGTACATAAATAGTGATTTGTAGATAAACAACACCTCTTGATTTAGTTTAGTCTTTTAGTAAGATCACTGAAGATAGAACAAAGGATAGATGGATGAATATTATTATTTATCATGTGTATACATTTTCCCAAGTCATTTCATCTAATGCAGCAGCTATTTGATTATAGGGTCTTGTCGAGCTCCAGAATATCAACACATGATCTGCAGTCTTGTTATCATGCCAATAAAGCTCTCCTAGCAATCCACCCTCATCAATACATACTGAGCTTTTCTCTTTATCATAATATGAGCAGGATGCAAAATGGAAGCTATGTATTGATTCTATGTTCAATCCATATACTGGAAATTGCTGTCTATAATATTCTAAATGGCCTTGATGCAGCCGACCATCGTTATCATATGGATTTACAACCGGCCTTTGTGGCGAATAGAAGAACCCTGCAGTTATATTAGAAGACGGATTTACTGGTGTATCTATAACCTTGATAGTAAGCAGTTTAGTTTCTACCTTGTCCGTTCCTTGAAGATATGCTTCCACTTTATATTCTCCAACAGGTAGAACCGTTGTTCCAGAATTAGATAACCCTCTGTTAAGTTTAGGATAACTGAGAAGCGGTGTTTGCAACGCAGTCTCGTTGGTGTTCACATCAGTTACCCTTACAACATAATCATGCGGAGTGTCCCATGGTGCGTCAGCCATATGAAATGCAATACTTGTTCCATTTGATATTGTCAAGTTTGTCGGAACAGTATAAGCATTTTTGTTTGTGAGAAGTTTATGAGATTCTTCAGGCCAGGTCTCATGAAACTCATTTGCCATATAAATCACAAATGTTTTAACAGTAGAAGGGGCCACGAACGCCTCTGTTTCATAAACAATGGTCGAGGAATCGGGTGAAAGTATCATTGTTGTATTAGATGAAACTGCATCACTACTACTATCATCATGGGACGACAGAAATGCTAGTTCTTTGATTCCATAACTTAAACTGGGAGTCGCATAAGAAGGAGAAAGAGCAGGTAAGCTTATCTCTGACAAATAGAAGAGGAGAAGCACAATAATAATAACAAAACTGCTGCTTAGATGTACGGCTAAAAATACAATCCTCATAATTTATCCCACCTTTTCAATGAAGCTATTATTTCAATATTGTTAATATTCCTTAATATACCCCATTGAAGTTTTCGATGTATACCACAACTACTAAAATATATTATTCACACCTAAAACATAAGAAGAAGGAAAAATTTGAATCGAATTCTACTTCTAGAGCAACAATAATTTTTCTACTCCATATTATTCAGTATATATCAGTTTTTAGCAATGAAAAAGCGCTAGTACATATCATAACTACTTCTTATAGCAATCCATTCGAATTGAAGTGACCATAGAGCACTATAAAGAGTATAAACCTCCGATTACCTTTTATGCCGATACGTATTGATGCGTCATGAATTATGCCCAGGCAGACAGTTTATGGAAGATGCCCCAAATGTAGGACTAAAAGCCAGCTTGAAGTAGTTTCTCGCAATCCAGGAAAAGAGAAATTCAAATGCAATCAATGCTATCACAAATTCGGAATGGATGAACTTTAGTTCTCTTGAATTATCTCCCTCATTTCGGGAACACCTAGTAATGCAATTATTGTACTAATAGTGAAACTTTTGGTCGTTATGACCTGTGTTCGACTTTCATTGGTTTTCTGATCAAATAGATAATGATTCACTTCTTGCACATCGGTACAAATGACATCATGTGACAACTACCACCAAGAATGACAAATCAAAACGGTTAACACAGTATCAGAGAAGAACTGCAATAGATTAGAATCATAACATGAATATTGAATTATAGAAAAAAGAGGGAGAGAGTTAGAGAGTATTCTCTAATCAAGGTCCTGCAGAGCTTGGAGTACCAGGTCTAGTTGCATTTCCAGCAGCATTAGGATCAGTAATTGTTGCATAACTTGACGTTTGCATTATTGCTTCTCTTGCTTGCTGTACAATTTCATCTGGATTTCCAGTGACAGTCCAATGCATAAACAGCAGCTTTGGCGATTCATCAAGCATATGGTTATGTATAGTGGTTACAGTCCAGTTATACTTGTCTAGCACTTCATTTACAGGAACAACTTCAGGGTCCAGTAGAGCGAAT
>DATAAU010000082.1:0-5611 GCA_036259955.1 Nitrososphaera sp.
CGATCAGCTATGCTGGGAGTCATATCGCTGCCTGCGATTCCGAGCCAGGGATGCTGGTATGATCCTGTGGTGATAAGCGATGGCACGATCTGGGATATTGTATTTGATGGAATAGCAAAACCAACACCAGCAAATTGGCCAGTGGTCGAATAAATTGCAGAATTAATACCTATCACCTCACCTCTCATATTGAGGAGCGGTCCACCGGAGTTACCTGGATTGATAGGGGCATCAGTCTGAATGATATCAGGGATCGTGAAACCTTCGCCTTCCTGTGCAGGGATTTGCCTGCCTACTCCACTGACGATACCCGTGCTCAAAGAGCCAGAAAGCCCGAAAGGATTGCCAATTGCAGCCACACGCTCACCTACTCGTACCATAGACGAATCTGCAAGTGGCAATGAGAGAAGTTTTTCCTTTGGCACCCCCTGTACATAAAGAACTGCAATATCAGCAGACGGGTCTGAACCTATCAGCGAAGCGCGATATACACTGCCATCTGGAAACGTTACATCCAGCCTGTTGCCCCCGCCGCTGACAACATGATGATTTGTAATGATATGACCAATGTCGTCATACACAAAGCCTGATCCGAGTCGAGATTCAAAGACATCTCTTTCATTGCTGTCAGTTATTTGAACGACTGAGTTTTCTACATTCTGGAAAAGATCAGGCAAGGTCAGAGGCGTATCAGAAGCCTTGACTATACCCACTTGACCTACTCGAAACGCATCCTCACCAAGTCCTCTCCTTCCCTCTGTAGTTGTCTGCACAAGATCGCCTACAAAAGGCACATTAATACCCAAAAAGTCATCCAAATCTGTAAACTGCGAAAATACAAACAGGAGTGCAAATGCAACAGCCACAACAATTGACACGGCTAGAATAGCCTTGATCAATATTGAGAAAAATTCTTACATCTTGTTCCTATAATCTTTTGCCTAACTGAAAAATTTTGAAGTGTGCACCTGTGACAATTATTATTATTATTGTCTGCTGACGTAGGGTGCACTTAACTCCACTTCGGGCTCTTCTTCAAGGAACTCCACCAAGTGTGTATAGTATAGCAGAAATTCCCTCCCCTTACCAGTAGTTCTATAAACTACTCCATCAGGAGATACATCCTGTTCGATCAGACTCTTTCCGATTAACTCTCCGAGGTAGAGGTGTACCTGCTCGTAACTGAGGTTTGCTCTATACATTATATGGGTCTTTTTTATACCAGAGGTGGCAAGTGCCAACACGTCACCCATTATCTGAATTTTTCCTCTATTGTTTTTGCGTTCATACATCATTTTCATATTCTTTAGACTGATTGATAGATTAGGTGTATGGTGGAACAGCCGTTCCAACCCACCATTCCACCTATTTTTCTAATATCTTCTTATACTAAAATCTATTACAAAGGGTTCTGGTTTTTAGTTATAGTATATTTTCTTCCGCGCCAACTAACTGCACCATTCTTGTTTGCATCGACAATTGCAGATATAAAACTGAATGTTACAAGTCCACCACTCAAAGGAGCCGCAAATGCATATAGAGGGTTTTCAAATATGGCTAAACGGCATTGAACTGCAGTTGTGATCACTATCAAGGCAATGGCTGACACCTGCAATCCAAGCAGTATAGAGAAAGATATGCTCTCAGCAAAGCCTGCCACTAGCAGATATGGCAGAGATACAAAAGGTGCAAACAGAATAAAAAATACAGCCATAACCATCATATAGGCATCCGCCTTGTGCTGATAATATACAGGTATCATAAAGCGGCGAAGACCTTGCCAAAGCGTCGGAAGATCCCGTGCCCATACTGCATCTATTTGGGACTCCCCTCTAACCATCTTCATTCTGAACTTGCTTGCTTTGACCTTGCCTCCAAGAGCTCCGTCCTCGACCAATTCCTCCCGCACTCCCTCATGAGTACCGACAGCTTCATAGGTACTTCTTGTGATGAGGAAAAAGCTGCCAAAAAAATACCCAGTTTTGGTGTTTGGGTCGTTTACTCGAATTGGTGAAAAACGCGTGTGCAAAAAAGTTGCAAGAACAGGCATGGTCATCTTTGTCCAAAAGTCATTGCAGATAAGCCGTGGTACGGCGGTTAGTGCGTCAAGGTTCTGAGAGACGAGATGTCCAACTGCAAGAGACATTGCAGAAGGCAAATGTTTGCTATCAGCGTCTGTGAACATCAAAAGTTCGCCCCGAGTATGTAAATATCCCTGATAACATGCCCAGTTCTTGCCCGTCCACCCCTCGGGTTTAGGTGATGCATCGATATGTATGATGCGAGAGTCTTTAGCTGCATAAGCCTTCATTATTTCACCAGTCCTGTCGGTTGACGAATCATTAACTGCAATTATTTCAAAGTATGGATAATCCTGCCCAAGCAGGCTGTCAAGGCAACGTGCAATGTACTGGCCTTCATTTCTGGCAGGCAGGATAACGCTTACTTGGGGAAAGCGCCTTATGTTTGTCCGATCTAGTGATTCAAGTCGGGGTGATTGCCGAAATGATTTGGTCATATATGCAAGAAAGTATACCCAGACCCCAAATATGCCAGCCATTATGGCAGCCAATATGAAGTTCGTTATTGTAAGGACAAGCTCCAATGAATTATCTAGCAAGAAATAGGGCTATTTATTCGACTGCTTCTGCAATCCGTATAAGCGCTTCATCAGTTCCTTTCGAGATGTGCCCTTTAACCATACCTGTGAATACAGATAGGAAACCCGTCAACTTAATTTTCCACATCACATCAATACGCGTCTTGTGATTGTCTAAAGGATGAAGCATGATTGTCTTGGTGCCCTTAATTGGGCCCTGTGTTATTATTATTTCAACTGATTTGTTTGGATTGAGTAGGACTGTCTGACGGCATTTTGAGTCTTTAAACGCAATAGTAACCTCGCGCTCAATCTTATTATTGTCCTTGCTAATATTTTTCACAGTTTTGGTCCCGTGCCAGTACTTGGGCTCATTATCAACATCTGCAACAATGTTCCAAATCCTGTCAATAGGAGCAGATATTTCTCGGCTTGTATTGATCGTTATCATTAACCTGATCGTTAATGCAATCTATTAATGTACAATATAATGGTGTAACTTTATGCAAGATCCTAGCTGGTGGAAGGATGTTAAGGAGGCCATAGATATTTTGGTAACATGCTTGATGTAACTATCTTTTTCTTTGTGTCAAGAATATCGAGCAATATGACTTCTGCAGAAGACATGTTTTCATCCTTTCAGATGTCATATTGGCTTGTTTGTTATTATTACGACTGTAGATTCCTTCGCTTCCAGACTTTCCAGCTGATCAATATATTATTCTTGGCGGATGCTTATTCGTGTTGTCTTGTCAGGATCGAGTTTATCCCAAAAAGCGCCAAAAATAACTCCAAGCAGACCCCAGAATATACTAAGCGTAATTGCGCTTGCTATTCTAAAGCTGATCACCAGATCCATCGGAGCATTTATTGAATCAGGGCTTGAAGGCATTGAGAGATATGCTCCTGCAATTATAACAGCATATGCCGCTGGAATTATCACCTTCCGGGAATTTAATGATCCCATCTTACGATACAAGAACGCTAGTCCAAGTACACTAAATCCTGATATAGCCAAAAATGCAACATACAGGGTTTGGCGATAATAGATTGTCTCAGGATCTCCTACTGCTGGAGGATTTGCAGGATACTTGAGCGCAGGTATCAAAAATAACACGAACCACATGATGCCAGCAATGATGAGCGCCTTTTTCTTGCTGTTGGATCCAGGAATCGAGTTGTGCGTATATGCAAAGACTATTCCAAACAATGATCCTATCGACAATCCCAGAATGGTGCCAGCAACTATTTCTCCTCCTCTTTGCCAAAACCGATAAGCATTAAATTCGTCTGAGTTGATTATTTGACCGCTTTGAGCAGCATTCTGCATTTCAAGTTCTATTGCATGTTCGATATAAGGCTCGACTGCAACTTGGTTCACGACACCTAGAATAGTTCCGGCAATCGCTCCGGCAAGAAGAGTAATAGCAATAAAAACAATAGCTTTCATAAAGGACCAAGAAGATTAGTGGCACGGAAACCCTGCTGCATGTCTCATGTCGTGATAGAACTCATGTGCCCAGTTTGTCCCCGGCTCGCCTTCGCTGCCATCAGCTGGCACAGTAAAACCAAGGATTTCACCCTGGTCAAATCCAACCATAAAAACTCCAAAAACAAGCACTCCAAGAAGAATCCCGACTGCAGCCCTTGGAACGCCAGCAGATGTTTTTGTTAATTGCTTGCTAACTAACATTTACCTCGGATACAGAAGGCTGTTATATAAACAATCGGATGGTTTATCCAACTAGCAGATAATAATAATAATAATAATATGCATATCCCTGTTACTGTCATGCATGCACAGGTATATCATGGCGCTTGAAAAGGTCACAAGCAGATATGCCCCAAGTAGAGTGCTTTCATTTGATGTCGTGCACGTCTTTGCAGCTTTGCAGATGATAGTGAAGGGTAACAACACGACGAGCAGGAATGCGTTATGCGAGGGCCTAGTTCTTGGCGAAGGCACAGTTAGGACACTTGTAAAACATCTAAAGATGCAGGGATTCATAGAGACTTCAAACAGGGGCACGAAGTTAACTGCCAAAGGAAAAAGCATATGCGAAGGATTGCTATCGGCAATCCCATCAGAAATGAGTTTGCCCAAGTGCTCAATCGCACTTAGCAGATTCAACTATGCGGTGCTCGTCAGAGAATTTGGGTTCGCAGTAGGACTAGGCATTGAGCAAAGGGACGCAGCGATAAAGATGGGCGCAACAGGTGCCACTACCTTACTTTTTAAGGACAACAAATTTGTCATGCCAGCAAACAGTGATGATTCACTAAAAATGGAGCGAGAAGTACGCAGGATGATAGTTGAGCAATTAAATCCAAGAGAAGGCGATGTGATAATAATAGGTAGTGCAGATAATAATGGAAAGACTGCAGAGCTTGGTGCCAAAAATGCAGCACTACGGACAATATTTGGTCATGAGAAGCACTACCGTCATCATCATTGAGCCTGATGCGATGTTATCTTGACCTAGGTATAGAGACGCTTGCCACCTAGTTCATCCAAAGTTCTTTTGTGGCAGTTGGAGGAGAGGCTCACATATCATTTTGAGGATCAACCTTTCTTTCAACCCTTATATCTTTATGATGCACAACTCTGGCTGTGGTTTTTACAACAATACTTGTATGCGTGGACGGTTCAGAGTCTTCAATGAAGGCTGCGAACTATGCCATAGAGATCGCGAAAAAACACGAAGCCCAACTTATCTCGTTATATGTTGTGGTATCTCAGCTTGGATACGCGTATTCATCGGGTGCCTTCGGACTTGTTACACCAAATGCAATAAATGAACTTTTAGAAAAGTCAAAGCAAGAAGCGCGCAAGTGGTTTGAAGAGATTGAGATAAAAGCTACGGCTCAAGGGGTAAATGTTAAGGTAGAAATGGTAGCTAGTCCAACTTCCATAGTGCCTGCAATAGTAGACTATGCAGGGAAAAATAAAGTGGACCTTATAGTAACCGGTACAAGGGGCCGTCGTAGGTCTGGCATAGCTAAACTTCTTCT
>DATAAU010000083.1:0-8906 GCA_036259955.1 Nitrososphaera sp.
CCCGCTAAGAGAAGCAATAGACGCGTCCCCTGTATATGATAAGCGGATATTTTTGGTCGAGAACTATCCAAAGAGGATTGATGTTTTACCTAGGGATTTGCCAGAGGTCCATCACAGGGCAAGAGACATTATGTTTTCTGATAAGACTGAGCATAGTGTGACCATGTCAAAGGTAATAACACGCTATCTTCAGTATATCGAAGAGTTATATCAAATAGTAGAACAGCATGCAAATCATCGAGAATTAGGTGAAGAAAAGCTTAAAAGAATTCGATATAAATACAAGAAATACAAGCAAGAGCGCGGCGCTGAGATAAAACAGATATTCTACATTTCCAGAGATGAGCCTTTCCCTCATATTTATGAAAATGCAGATTTTTCCCCAGAAACAATCAAAAACTCAATTGAAGAGGGGGAAATGAAAACAATTGAAGCACTAAGGAAGCTGCGATAATTTAGAAACAATCCTGCTATGAGGGTGAGCAGGCAAACAAAAAAGTTCCAAAATGGTCCTCTCCTGCTCAGGGGCCTTAGGCCTATACCAGGAGAGAGTATTTGCTTTTTTTGTCGATGCATATGATTGATACAACAACGCGCTTTACATTGATCTGCTGTAGTTTATTTTGAAGAGAGACATGCGCCATAAATCTAATACTAGCACAAATTAATATGATAACTGCAAACGAGGATCTATTCGAGGCGCTCTCTACAGGTCATCTTCAACAATGCAGAATCGAGGACCCTCTCAACAACCAAAATCTTCTACTTGCAACAATTCTTTCACCTTCCAGAAGTTCAATGGTTACTGGCGACTTGGAAAGCCCAGACTCATCAGGAGCAAGATAAATGACAGACCTGCCAGTATTAGATCCGACAAATTTCCCTGCAGAGCAATGCCATTTTAGATCATGAGCAGGAGACAGATCGTTGACTGGGACTTGCTCTCCTATCCGAGAACTGAACTTGATTTGCTCTTTTCTCTCATCTCCACTAGCCGATATCATCTTAATGTATTGAGAGGTCATCAGGTAGCGGCTGTCACGTACTGTGCCTGCGAGGACCATCCAGTTATCACGCTTGTGCAAAATGAGTTCAGGTTCGCAGATTTGACATTTTTTATTCTTAATATCAGTCATGCTTTTTCTTGTCTGATCGACAGGTTTGATCGTAACATTCGCCAATGATGATAAACCTTTACCAAAACCCTTTTGCAACTGAAGGGCTATGCAGACTCTATATTCCAAATGCCCAGTCGCATGGTTAATCTTGAGTGCTAATTGTATTTCCTTTGGAGTCTTGGACGATTCGAGTGGAGGATGATAGATGACACATTCACCATAATCCCTAGAATGATACTCTGCATGATCCGAATGGCCGATTTTGAATGCACCATTATTCTCCCTTTTACCATCAATTTGCCACTCAATCTTGTATGGCAGTGTTGCTACTGACAAAATATTGTTTATACCATGTATGCATCTGGCTTCTACACTAGAAATGACTTTGGGCGAAATCTTGATGGGAAGACCGTTTCTGTTTCGGAATGTTATAGGGGCAGTTGGATAAGCCAGCTCTAAACATGCATAGCAATTGACAGATAAACTAGAAAACGAAGAGCCATATGCGTCAGGAATTTGGATTATCAAGTATGGCTATTATTCTCAATATCTTTAAAAAAGTTTGACTTATCCATTGCCTTTGGCCTTTAACAATTGATAAATATCATTTAAGGCTAAGATAGTTCCATCTATTTTGATTGACATGAGAGAAGACAAGAGGCATCACAGGAAGCATCAGAAATCTATGCAGGAGTATTGAAAGATAAAAAAAGGAAATTGATATCCAATAGGCTAGATCTACCTGATCTCTCAGTAACTGTTACAAATATTGGTTGGTTCTACTCACCATATTATAACAAAGAACTCGAAGATTGAAAACGAAGATAACAGTCAATAAAGGACAGACGCTAAAAAAGCTCCGGCGGGTTCATTATAGAGACCGATGCTCATAAGAGTCATGGGCTGAACTACGCGCAGTCCGTGCTCCAAACACCATTGGAACAGCTCCGTATTACGAGTAGGTAGCAGGAAACCAGGGCCCAAGAATTCTGGTGTTTCCCCGATAAGTGCCTTTAATTCCTCATTGGTCTCACCTACAGCATGACCTAAGAACCCTATTGCTGTTGCATAGCCAGTGATGCGGCCATTATGCTCGACCACCCTGGCCGTTCCACGATTGATCGCATCCTGTAGCTCGCCTCCGCGGTCATGTCCATGTACCTTCATACATACCTGATTGCAGGCAATCAAATCGTCTACGTTTGCAGGGCGAACGGTGTATCCTGGGATCTGTATAGTGATCGGCTTACCCTGTATAGTCGACAGAGGCTCTCGTGCTGCAAACCCTAGCTTTGTGTAAAGAGAAAGTGAGCGGTTATGATAGGCTGTTTGAACCAATCGAACCCCCGGAAAACGCCGCTTCACAATCCTGTCCATCACATGATTCATTAACTCACGCCCAACAGCGCGATTTTGCATGCCTGGATCGACGGTAATTGGACCTATACCAGCAATGATAGAACGTTCATCGACGAAGTTACTGCCAACTATGCTGCCGTCAAGCTCGGCAACAATGCCGTAAACATTGGGGTGAGCCAATAACTCAGATAAGATCGTAGTACAGACTTCTGGAGAAGGAAAGTCGGGCGGAAAGTTATGCTTCTCCGCAATGACTTTAAACGCTCTATAGCAGATATCACCGCATTTCTGTGCATCCTCAGAAGTACCCTGTCGTAACTTGATGCTCAATAAGACTCCTTCTTTTTTGCTAATGTACTTTAATTTTAATTATCAATTGCAGCGCCTGGGACATAATTATGACTAGAGGTTATGACTTTTCTCAGTTCCATAGAGAGAATTTATCGTTAGCCTCAAGGCTATCTATAGCCGCTCTTTTGATAATGTGAAAACGGCAAAAAAATTGCATGTATGTACGCATAAAAGTCCGTGAAGCCAATTATAGGATATGACTGAGCAGAAGAGACAAGATTCAACCTCAAAAAAACAAGAGGAGAAGATGGGGTCAGAAGACGCTGCTTTAGATCAGAATAAGCAAATTGGGGTTTCAACTACTCAGGCACCCATGCATAACGAAAATACGATTAAGCCTGTGATCATGAGAGATCATGGTAGTACCAATACCACTGCCACCACGAACTTTCATGCGATGACTGACGAAGAAGAAACCCTTACCACAAAAGTAAGGATTGCAGGAGATGCGTTATACGGCATGGTCATGCTTGCAATCGATAAAACCAAGAGGAAGTCTGTGGAAAAAGCAAAAGAGATTGCTACAAGAGACGTAAGTCCAGCTGCAATTGCAGCTAGAAAAGATGCACATGACATAACAGCTCTTGGAGATTCTGTAGAAGGCTTAGCAAGGACATTTGAAAGCCTTATGACAGAAATAAGAAAACAGCCATATTCAGAACAAGTGCATTTGTTGACAGGATACAAGAAATTGCTCAAGGAGCAGATTAGCGTAGTTGACTCACGTATCCATATGGCAAAGAGGTTAAGATAGAAAAAAGTCTCTCAAGGTTTTGAAAGAACGTTTTAACTGTTTAATAATCAATCTCCCCCTCAATTTGAAAACACCCATCTATATCCAACTTTGGAGATGATAATGTAACCCGGAGAACACCTCGTAGCGCGCCAACTAACAACGCAATTTCAGAAATATTTTGCAAAATTCTAAAATACCTTTTTTTCCAATTAGAAATAACCCGTAGCGCAAGTGGTGGGGTCTACGAATGTTAGGTTTTGACTTGATGTCCGTTTATGCCCGTCCTTGCTACCTACGGGTCTAGTCATCTTCTCAATAGATCATCGTGCTTTGTTATCTCTACAAAAACTCAAAAAATGGATTTATTATTCATAAGCCTTTTTTGAAAATTTTATTATTATGGTTTGACATAAGAATTCTGTTGCTTCTAGATGGTGTTACATCATCGAAGGGGGTTAGAAAATAACAAGAGCACTTGACAACACACACACCTTGCTCTCCTATGTTCAAGGCAGTCTCAAAAACGTCATGGTAATAAATGGAGATGACAGGCAGCATGGGTTTATCTTTTCTCTCCTAAATCCACCAGTTCCACTTGGCGGTAACATCGTTTCACTTGACATCTACGTGGATGAAATACCTGTTCAAAGGAACTCGATTTTTATCGCAACTTCTGACGAAGTAATTAACGTGTCCACACTGTCGGATAATAGGCCGATTTCATTCAAACCATATCAGAGTGCAAGATTCTTAATAATTAAAGATGGAGGCTTGGACGAGAATGTAAAGCACAGGATATTGATAATGAGCAAGCTTGAAGGCTTTGAGGAAATTATCATTCCATTTACCTTCAGCGATTATGTCTCAGGAAATCAGAAAGATATTATCCATATTACTCCAGATTCTATTGCATACAGTGATTCTGAATTTGCAAGCGGAGACACGATGTTCAAGAATTTTACGAGTCCACTTGTGTTATCGGGGAAGAAGGCATATATCGTGTGCTCTGCGAACGGGGCACTTTCTGCCAACTGGACATGGATGGGTGTCAGGTATGACAATGGTGGACTATATGTTCCTCCATCAAGATCATTTGGTAGAATAATAGTCGAGGTATCAATGGACGATGGTGTACGCAAGCGTCTTCCAAATTTTGCACTCTCGTCTAGACACGAGCATGGCGTCGTTACGACACACCACGATCTGGGGGGTTTGCACGTACAAAGAAGGCTGTGTGTACCCTTTGAGAGTAGAGGATTTATAATGGAGATAAAGATGGGCGTGAGACCTCATACAGACCGTGATCTGAGACCGGCTAAAAGAAAAGTACCACGAAACATTCGGTTTCACTTTTTAATAGATGGCAACATCACAAGTTATGGGCTTGCAGCTATTTCTCAGAGTAACGTCTCCAAGTTCAACAAACAGGATAACTGCCTCCAGATAAGCACCGCCAGAAACACCAGGAAAGACAAGATGCAGTATTTTGGAGTCATAGGTGTTATGCCAAAAGACCTAAGGCCAAGCAAAATCCTGACAGACTCGTTCGATAATGATCTTGAGCTCTCTTATGATCTTAAACTTCAAGAGGAAAATCAAGACATCAATCTTGCCCTCGTTGGGGTGGGCAGTTTTTCCAGTGCCGAAGAGTGTCTGAGAGAATTTCGCTTCATGAGAGATAACTCTAGCAAGCTTGTGCAAGATACAGAAGACTCCTTCAAAAGATACTCATCATCAACGCTTACATTCAGATCTCCCTCGACAGAAAAAAGACAAAATCTGCAGATATCAAAACTATTAAGAGCATATGAAAAGGCAAAGACATCTTTACAATATCTAAAAGCAGAGTATGACGGCCTTGGACAAGGGATATGCGCAGGGCTTCCACGCTTTCCAAACTATTGGGCAAGGGACACGGGCTGGTCCCTTCGAGGTTACCTTGCAGTAGGAGATTATCGCTTTGCCCGGTCTGTTATTGATAATTTCTTCAACCATCAGGCGAAAAATACCACTGAGAGTGCAGTAAAAGGTGAGCTTCCTATGATAATAAGTGGCAAGGCTTTCTTGCACAGCACCACCTATGGCTCGGCAGACTCGACGTTTCTCTTCCCCTGGGCAGTGCGAGAATATGTGCTGGCTACTGCAGATGTTGAATACCTTCAAAAGAGATGGGAATCAATTGAAGCACTTATTGATTGTGGTCCCCTCAAAGATATAGACGGAGACGGCTTGATTGACCACGGCTTTACTGGGACTGCAGAAAAGTTGCCTATTCGAGATTCAACTTGGATGGACCACATAGACAGACGGAAAAGCGCAAACGATGTTCAGGCTTTGTTTTATGAAAGCTTGAATATTGGAAGCGAACTAGCACAGATAGTTGGTGACAGCTACAATCAAAAGATATGGAGACAAAAGGCAGAGCAACTAGCGCTTAAGATCGATCAGGAATACTGGAATGAAGAGGCAGAATTTTACTTTGACACAATAAGAAAGAATGGATCCAAAGATTCAAGCATAAGACCAAATGCGCTTGTGCTTTTGCTCACAGATGCCATAAAAGATCCTCGCAAGGCAAATTCTGTGATCGAGAGAATTGAACAAGAAGATATGACAACAAGCTGGGGTGTACGAACGCTCAGCAACTTAGACCCCAAGTATCATCCTGCGCTTTATCACGATGGGGCTGTCTGGCCGCTTGTCACCGGATGGGCGGCGTTGGCCGAGATCAAGGCTGGAAGGAGCGAGCAGGCACTCTACTATATCAATTGCATGGCGGAGCGCATTTTGGCCGAGAATGGCATGTTTGCAGAAACTTACAAAGGAGACAAACCTGACCCATTCAATTCATGCATCTTGCAAGCATGGTCTATTAGCATGTATGTTCACGCTTTGCGCGAAATGATGCTTGGCATGAAATTTAACTTACTTGAAAATAGGATCTCATTCAAACCGCAAATAGGAGGTTCACTTTTGCAAGAGCATACTCACTTTGCGTTTGAGCACAACATTGATGGCAGAGGAAGATTCCAAGCTGCAGTCGACCCCTATAACGGGAAGATTCTTGTCACGCTAAAGGATTGGCAGGGAGCAAGGCCGGGATTTCTTGTTGACTCATCCTCGTCTTATAGCATTGATGTTGTTGTTAATAATACTGCTACGGGTGGGTGAAGAATAGTGTTACTTCAAATTTATTAGTTCAATCCGCGCTGATGATTCCTGTATGACGGCTATCAACATTCAAGGCCATAATGTTAATCTTGCGCTTGTGGTAGTTGATGTTCAAAACGGCTTTGTAAGCAAAGGGGGGTCGTATGACCAACTTGGAATGGATGTATCTCATTATCAGCGTGTCATCCCAAAGATACAGGAACTCATCAGCCTTTGCAGGAGCGTCAATATACCGGTATTTTATACCCAGGCCGTTCGAGAAAAATCTGGCATAGATCTTTTAACAAATACCCATAAAATGCTCCCAAAATCACGAGAAGAGAGAATTCGTACCATGCCCATCTGTGTAATAAACACTTGGGATGCAGATATTGTGGATGAAATTAAACCGTCTCCGATGGATCACGTTGTTATCAAGAGGCGAGATTCAGCCTTTCAAGATACAGAAATTGGTGTGTGGCTGAAGAGCATAGGGATCGATACTCTGGCTTTCTGCGGAATCGATACCTCAATATGTGTAGAAGCGTCTTTGAGAGATGCATTCAATAACGGATACGATGTAGTTCTTATCTCAGATTCAACAGCCTCAGGCAATGCTAAGCACTTTGAGTCAACATTAGAAGTTGTAAGAGACTACTATGGGTTGGTGATGAATGTAGAGGAGTTTGCGAGGTATTTACCTCAAAAAGCCGAGCAGCTCAACAGGTAATTTTTAGGACATCGAACAGATTTTCTCAACCCTCCATTGATAGCTAGGTCGTAGAGGACGTCGTTATCATTATTGATCGATACTTTGATAGCTAGTGAAACGAAGTTATTAATCAGGAAAACAATATTTGCAGGTTCTAGATGATTTCTTTAGATTTCCGTCAATGCTCAAATGATATCTAAAATGTACCTTCATCTCGATATATTCATTGATCATCTTGACAAACTGATCTGTAACTGTCCTCATTGATTTGCCCTGCAATCGAGTGTCAATTGTTGGTAACAAATCAATTAAGACTGGCTACGATTCTCCAATTAGAGAATCTCGCATTGGATTATAAGCTAAATTAGAAAAAATGCAAGATAGGTCTGAATGAAAAATGAAGGAAAAAAGAGAAGTGACTATGGTTGCGATATCTCTACTTTGTATTTTGAATTTCTAGTCTAGCCAGAATATCTTCCATTGTTTGCTCGTCTGCTAGCTCATCTTTTAGCAACCCTAGTGCAAGCTCGTATGTGCCGTGATCTTTGTCCTTTGTCGCATTTGCGAGATCGTTATAAAGACCAATTGCAGCCCTTTCAAACTCCAAGGCTTTCTCTATAGCACTCCTAAGTGATAGATACCTACTTGGCTCAAGCCTTCCTACACCGCTGTCTTGTTCCCATCTTGCAGGATCGTCTGTTGAATTGGTTCCTAACTGCATTAATCTTTCACTAACTTCTTTGGCGTGTCCCAATTCTTCTTTTGCCCTTTCTTCAAAAAAACCCTGATGCAAAACACCAAGACCTTCTATATTGGTGGCAACATACTGAAAGTAATGGAATGTGGACATTTCAAAGGCGTATGCCTTGTGCAGCATTGCAATTGTGCCATCGACGCCTTGACCAGCTAGTTCTAATGATTTCTTACCCATAGTGAGTCTATTGATCAAACCCTTATTTAAGAATTTTACAAAATATTAGGCGCTCCTAATCAATATTTATGATTCATTAGTACGCACTAATGAATTTACTTAAAATTAATTGAAAATTTTTCAATCAGGTACAAGGATAGTCCTTGTAGGATGGCTTTTGCTAAGGGTTAATTCAATAATTTAATAAGAAAGTTAAAGCTTTTAAAAGAACAATATAGTTATTGCTGATCCTTCTGATCTACAACTTATGCAGATGATTCCTTTTTCCTTGGAAGTTCAATTCCAATAATGCCCATCATGGAGTCACCTATTGGTTCAAATATTGTCCTTAAGGATTGTTCATCGTAAAAGCGTGTGATTTCATTTAATTTAGATTCTATCTTTTTTTGCTCAATTCTCAAAAGTACGTATCTTGCGACTAAGGCCTTAACTTCATCTGCTTTATCCTCTTGTATAATGTGTTTCGAAGACAAAATTTTATTGATCTCCTTCGTCTGCATATTAATGCTAAGGCGCGTTTTTAAGTATTACAATTGGACCGTATTGGAC
>DATAAU010000084.1:0-22278 GCA_036259955.1 Nitrososphaera sp.
GCGGTTTAATACATTTTGATAACTGTTGTAAATGAATGCTACAAAAGTAAACTATGTTTGTAAAGGAAACATCGTGAAGTGAAAAGCTTAATCACTCAGATATAGATAGCATGAGCTTCGAAAGCTACAATGCCATCAAAACTTTCCTTTATTACTATCGGGGCAATGATACTGGCAACTCTCTTGACCGCATCGATAGCCGTAATGGCTATACCAATGGAATCTGCAGAAGCTCAAGCAATAGCTAGGGGCGGAGACGCAACTTCTGGTAGAGGCGGAGACGCACGATCTATAGGCGGCGATGCAACAGCTGTAGGTATAGGCGGAGACGCAGAGACAGGCAATGTTGTAGTTGCGGGTGATGGTAATTCAGTAACCAGCACTGCGACAGGCGGTGTGGGTGATGCCTTTGCAACTGGCGGAACTGCAGACGAGGCAACTGGCGGAACAAGCGGCGCAGCAACTGGCGGAGACGCTACAGCGACAACAGAAACAGCTTAACAGAATAGAATACAGACTATGCTGACGTATGACCTGAAGCAAAATCCAATCCTTCTTTTTTTTATTTTTATTTTTATAGTGGTTGATTATTATTATTATTTAAATAAATTTTTATAACTCAATCAACTGCCATGACTCCGTAGTCATGTGGTCAAGTGTGGTATTGTTCGTACTCACTTTCGCCGTCCTTGGGCTTTTGCTAGGATTTGCAGCAGTTTATAACACAAACCAAGAGGGGCAGACGGGGGAGAGTGCCGCTCTGCGTGAAAACGCAACTGGCAATGCATCTGAGGCGAGTCTATCTGGCAATCCTAATACTAATCAAGAAAGCGGACAGTAAATAAAGAGGCTCGTAACCGTCATCTCTTTCCTACTTTTGCAGTTTCTTTGCCAAAAGCTCCGGCACTTCTGCTGGACGCTTTGCAACAGGTACGTTCGCCTTTGCATAGTTGGCTACTTTTGATTCTGCAGACCCATAATTGCCGTAGACTATAGCACCCGCGTGGCCCATTCTCTTTTCTTTTGGCGCCGCTCGTCCTGCAATGTATGCAATAACCGGCTTGGTGAAGTTTGTATTTATAATGTATTGCGCCAACTGTTCTTCGGCATCTCCTCCTATCTCACCTACCACCACGATTGACTCAACATCATCTCTGTCTCTGACAAGGTCAAATGCTTCAATAAGATTTGTTCCATTGATCGGATCGCCTCCAATTCCTAGACATAGCCTCTGGCCATAGCCTTTATTTGTTAGGTTGTATGAAACATCATACATTAAGGTCCCGCTACGGGAAAAGACTACGGTGGTCCCCGCCTTGAAAGGCTGTGCAGGCATGATACCTACCTTCATAATATCCGGTACGATTACTCCTGGAGTGTTTGGTCCGATCATCCTTGCATCATTTTTTCTAGCGTATTCTAAAACTTCTATTGCATCTCTGATTGGTATATGCTCCGGAATCGCAACTAGGAGCTTAATTCCGCTGTCGATTGCTTCTACTGCCGCCTTGAGGAAAAATGGTGCAGGAACGAAGATTCCAGATATCTGTGCGCCAGTGGCTTCAACAGCTTCGCCCATGGTATTGTACACTGGTATATCTTCAAATCTCTGACCTCCCTTACCTGGGGTGACACCTGCAGGAATATTTGTCCCATATGCCTTCATCAATCTAGTGTGAGTCGATCCATAGCTGCCCGTCATACCTTGTATTATGACAGGCTTCTTACCAAAGTCTTCCTCTCCCTCAGTTCCAATGAGTATATCAAATATGTTGAATGTTTTTTCTACAGTTGTTGTCATGTTGATGATCCCCTGCTATTGTTTAGTGTGAATACCGCAGATTGTATTGCCTCCTCTACTGTATTATAGAGCTTTGCTTTACTACCCTCAAGCATTTCTCTTGCCTTCTCAGATTCTGCTCCCGAGATCCTTGCAAACACGGGGACGGTCATAAGGTTGTTTTTGTACGCATCCAATATTGCTTGGGCTACAAGGTTTGTTCTTACAATCCCACCAAAGAGGTTGACGAGTATTGCGTCAACCCTCTTAATTTTGCTTATAACTTTGAGTGCCTCATAGATGGTTTCAGTGGTGGCTCTTCCACCAAAGTCCAAGAATGCCCCTGCTCTGCCCCCCGCATCTGATACCATGTCAAGTGTCGACATCACGAGGCCTGCTCCATTTCCGATAATGGCTATATTGCCGTCAAGTTCAACCAAAGAAAAGCCACTGACCTCGGCTTGCTTCTCAAGCTCTGATACATGTTCATACTTTTTGAGCTCAGAATGCCGAAACATTGCATTATCGTCAATTATTACTTTCGCATCAAGGGCCATGAAAGAACCATCCTGTAGAATGGCGACAGGATTTATCTCTGCTAGCTCTGCCTCTTTTTCATTTACAAGCTTTGAAAGCTTGGTTGTAAAGTCAACAAACGCAACGACCGTATCTCCATTTAGGCCTAGTTTTGCGGCAGTCTCCTCGGCCTGCTGAGGACTCAATCCATCGATTGGTACGTCAACCATTACTTTGTTTCCCGCACTTTCGATGTCAATCCCACCTTCCGCGGATGATATAAGCGAGTAGCATCTCTTGCTCCTGTTTAGAAACAGCGAGAGGTACAATTCTCTTTTGATATCTGCCATCTCTTCAAGCAAAATGCCCCGTGGTAATTCTCCTTTGACTTCTTTATGCAAAAGCTCATTGAACTTGGGCTCGAGCTCAGACTCATTTTTACATTTTAGAATAGCTCCTGCTTTACCTCTCCCGCCCACCGTGAGCTGTGATTTAATCACGAGTGGAAAGCCGAGTTTTTTGCCTCCTTCTCTAGCATCCTGTATTGTGTGAGCAAGATATGATCTTGGAACTCTGATTCCAAATTCATCGAAAAGCTCCTTCCCTTGATATTCCAACAATCTCATAATTTGAGCAAACAAACAATCAATTCCCGCTATTTATAAATCAAATTACTGTTTGCTAGTGAAAATATTACCAACTTATGCTGTATCATGATTCAACGATATATGGGAGAGAGTGTCTATGTTTTGGATTGATTTCCCGGAATCTCGTCACTAATTCGTGAATTTTCTAACGATTGCTCTCTTTTCATTTTATATTTTCGGATTAACTTGACGTTGTTGTCGTTGCTGAGCCTTTGTTATTACAAGATAAATGAGTGAAGCTGCAGCAAAACTCGGTATTGTAGCACCTATAGCAGGTAATTGTGGTATGTAAATGGGAGAAAGAGGGGATAGTATGTAGTTTAGTAGGACTCCTAGGGTCCATGCAATTATTGCAGGTATTCCTATTCCCGGTTTATTTCGACTCATGTACAGCATCTGCTCTGTGTATCTTTGTCTCTTTATGATGTAATAGTCTGTGAGCACGACTCCAAAGAGTGGAATAAATATTGCTCCTATCAAAAGCAAAAAGACCTCGTACTGCTGAATGGAAACCACCATTGCAAGTATTGTACTCAGTATAGTGAGCCCAATGATTAGGTGCTTTTGGTTGATCATTGCGAATATGTTCTGTATTGACATCGATGCGGAATAGACATCTGCGAAAGCATTATCAGCTTCATCAACTATCAAAAGTAGCATCAGAAATCCAAAGAACATGGCCTGTATGGCAACTACGATCGCCAAGACGTCCGATGTTCCAAGCAGAATGCCTCCAAAGTAAAACAAAATGTTTGTCATGGTAAAACCAATGAATGTCCCCCATAGAGCACTTTTGCTTTTCTTGGAAAACCTATTGTAGTCAGCAACTAGCGGCATCCAAGACACAGGCATTGCTATGACAAGGTCAAGTGCAGTAAAGAATGATAAGCCTTCTCCAGATGATAAGAATAGACTTGGAATGTCTGCTGAGTTTAATAGATTGATAATTATTATTGCAGATGTTCCGTATGCTATCCATACTGCAAATTTGCCAACCCATTGCCTTACGACATTGAGAGGTCCTGCAATTCCCAAAAGTGCGACAAGTGCTCCAAATAAAGCTCCCCAAAAGTAGTATGGCAAGACGCTACCTGTCAGCATATCTGCTGCCCTTGCCATTATCATGATTTCAAATGTAGTCCATCCGACCAGCTGCAGGACATTAAGTATTGCAGGGAGGTAGGAGCCCCGGACTCCAAACGCTGGCCGCATTGTTATGAGTGATGGTATTCCGTGATCGCTTCCTATCTTGCCCGCGAGTGCAAGTAAAACCGATCCTATTACTGACCCGACAATAATTGCAATAATGGCATCAAAAAATTTCGCTTCAGAAAGAAATGAGCCTGCAGAAAGAACTAGCAGTCCTACACCAAGGCTAGACCATAAAATGAAATAATCTATCCCGCCAAGTATCTTGTGCCTGCTCGGTACTGGCTGGATTCCCCATTCTGGTGGTGTCCTTAGCTGTACCAAACTACATCAGTCACAAGAAAGCTAGCATCAATAATAGTTTATTGTTTGAGAACCTTCTTGTGCTGATGATTATATCTTTCATGTACTCACGCGCACACACATATTTTCCTGATAGACTACAATAAGCATATCCTTGATTATCCCCCCAGATATTGAACAGTTTATACAAAGAGTGAGAGTCGCAAGGTTAGCAACAATAGATTCTAAATTCAAGCCCCACTTAGTACCCGTAGTTTTCGTATTTGACGGCCACCATTTCTTTATACCCGTAGACGAAAAAAGAAAAACAGCTAAACCAGAAAAACTAAAAAGGATACAAAACATACAGGGTAACCCTAACGTTGCACTACTTATCGACGAATATAGTGAAGATTGGACTACATTGGCCTTTGTAATGATCCAAGGGATAGCGTCAATCGTGAAATCCAAAACGCAAGCAGATATTCTACTGCAGCAAGCCCAAAAGGAGCTCATTACAAAATATGTCCAATATCAAAAAATTGGAATTGGTGAAATGTGCATCATGATAAAGCCAGAAAAAGTAGTGTCTTGGACAAGCTCTCAGGCTTATTGATCACTGCCCTCACATGATCCGGATATACTTATTATCTAGCAAACCTTGCGAGCTGTTTTGTAATTTCTATCATGTTTTTTGCATCTTTGCCTATTGGAGAAAATGCATAACCAAAAATTATATGCTCTGCTCCCATCGCTTTAATCTGCTTAATATCACTTCCAATTTCGTCAATAGTCCCTGTCATTGGCATTCTCTGTTGGCTGGATGAGGAATTTGGAGAGTCTAGCAAATTGGGGTAAGTTAGTACAACTATGCGAATATCTGATGGGTTCCTGTTTGCCTTCCTTGCAGTCTCTCTCAAGGTGTTTATAGCCTGTTCTTGTTGCTCCAATGGCACGAATCCCGCAATAGGCATCCAACCATCAGCATAGTTTACAATTCGAGGGAATGTTTTTGGGGTGTATGCTCCAAGGAGTATCGGCGGATGCGGTTTTTGCATAGGCTTCGGACCAATTTTTGAAGCTGGGATATTATAGAACTGACCTTTAAACTCTACCACGTCGTCAGTCCATATTCTCTTTAGCGCTTGCAAATATTCGTCTGCCCTTGCTCCCTTCTGTTTGAAGGGTACGCCTGCAGCGTCATACTCATCTTTTGACCATCCAATCCCAAGACCTGCAATAACTCGACCACCCGATAAGACATCCAGTGTAGCAAATCTTCTAGCCAGGGTTACAGGATTGTGAAAAAACATATCAATTATGGAAGTTCCTAACGAAATTTGCTCGGTGTTGCCTGCCACGTATGTAAGTGTCTCAAGCGGATCAAGCACGCTTTGGTATTCGACTGGTATAGGAGTATTAGGCACTCCACCATAAGGTGTCTGGGGGTTTATTGGCCATAGAAGGCGTTCAAATACCCATACAGAATCAAGTCCAACTCTCTCAGCCTCCTTTCCAATATATAGAGCGTTCTCTCTTGTTGCTACTTCTCCTGTCTGCGGCAATAGGATTCCTGCCTTCATAAGAAATACGAGGACAATAGGTCCACGAACTATTAAAGGAGTTTAACAAACGGTTCTGAGAATTTTGGGGGTTTTTTGTTATTAGTCTGTTTTTAGGTGAACAGATTACAGATTTGAGTTATATTCACCTCAGTCTTTGTCAGTACTACACTATGTCATCAGTTTACAATATGCTTCGCCGTTACCTCTTATAGGTATCATCAAACTGATCAAAAATTATCTCTACTATCGGGACTACACCAGACAGGTAAGAGTTGAAATCGTTCTACGCAACACTTCTTCATATATATACACAGAGACAATATCGAGTGATTGACTAATAGATATGAATATTGCAACAAAAAACCTTTGCAAGATGTTCAAGAAAGATTGAAAAGCCTATTTCCATTAACTTTCTGAGTTGAATACAGCACTCTCAATTGCTGGAAGTGACTCTGGAGCGGGCGCTGGAATACAGGCTGACTTAAAGATGTTTTCTGCACTTGGGGTCTACGGATGCACGGCTATTACAGCAATAACCGCACAGAACACAAAACATGTAGCCACGATATTTGAGATCTCACCGTCAATAGTGGAACAACAGATAAGATCAGTTGTGACGGATATGCGACCAAATGCCATTAAGATCGGCATGGTGTACAGTACTGCTATAATAGAAGCGGTTTACCGTTCAGTCAAGAAAACATCAAGGATTCCTATAGTGCTTGATCCTATTCTTGCAGCAGGCACTGGAGCAAAATTACTCCGTACTGATGCATACAGATCATTTGTATCAAAATTAATCCCGTTATCCACCCTAATAACTCCAAACAGGATGGAATCTGAAAAACTAGCAGGCATCATGATTAAAACAGAAAATGATGCAATCGAAGCTGCAAAAAAGATCAGGAAATTGGGAGCAGAGAATGTCATTATCAAAGGAGGTCACCTTGGATCTGCACAAGTAACTGACCTACTCCTCGATACCAAGGGCAACATCACCAAATTCACAAACCCTAGAGTACAAGTAAAGGAAATCCATGGCTCAGGCTGCAACTTTTCCTCGGCAGTCACAGCATATCTTGCAAAAGGCATTATACTTTCAGACGCATGCAAGATGGCAAATGAATACGTACATAGTGCTATCAAAAATTCAGTTAAAATAGGGAAGGGATTGCCTATTGCAAACCCGCTTTCGTCTATCTATCGTGACGCCAATGGCTACCGAATCTTGATCGAATTACAACAAGCAGTAGAACAATTAAGCGCATTTGATCGCTTTTATTCTCTCATACCCGAGACCCAGACTAATTTTGCTTACGCGCTTTCAAATGCACTAAATATTTCGGATGTCGCAGCAGTGCGAGGAAGAATAATCAAGATTGAGAATACTGCTGTTCCTGCATCATACATACAGTTTGGTGCTTCCAAGCATGTAGCATCCGCCGTATTAGCATACATGACTGTCAACCCTGACTTTCGGAGTGCGATCAACATCCGGTTTGATGACCGGATTATTGATGTGTGCAAATCACTATTCTCTGTATCAAGCTACGATAGGGCCCAAGAGCCCAAAACAATCAAGAGACGAGAGGGGTCTAGTGTGGCATGGGGAATCAATACTGCACTTTCAAAGAATCGCTTTGCTGATGTCATCTATCACAGAGGAGATATTGGAAAAGAACCCATGATTACCGTATTTGGACGAAATCCTGCCGAAGTGGTAAGCAAGATCAAAGCTATATTGAAAAATTATACTGCTGTATAGTTCAATTTACGTTATATATGGCAGAACTAGGAAAAAGAGACAAAGTATGAAAGCGGTAATTCTGGCAGGTGGACTCGGCACTAGGCTACAGCCTTATACGTTCTTTATTCCAAAGCCAATGCTCCCCCTTGGCAATAAACCTCTTCTTGAATACATTATCGAATGGTTAAAGAATACTGGAGATATCCGCCACATTGTCATCTGCGTCAGCTATCTTCATCGAACAATAGAAGACTATTTTGAGGACGGAAACAGGTTCGGTGTCCAGATTCAGTATGCCAGGTCCGAACGCCCTCTTGCAACAGCAGGCCAGCTTAAGACTGCTGAGAAGTTGCTTGACGATGACTCATTTGTGTGTGTCTATGGAGATTCTGTCTATGAGTTCAACTTGGGCAAAATGATAAAACAGCATAAGGAGTCAAAGGCGTTTGTCACTATGGCCCTTCTACACTACTCTACTAAGCTAAAGTATGGATTTATCGATATTAATGGGTATGATAGAATCACTGCATGGCGAGAAAAGCCTGAGATAAGCGGCTTGATAAATATTGGATCCTATGTTATGGATCCGCAATTCTTAAAGCTAATCCCCAAGTCCGGATCGTTTGGGATGGATGATGCAGTAAGGAAAGTGCTGGAGCAAAAGAGGCTCGTCAAAGGATTTAGGATCGATAGTGGCGGCTTTATCGACATTGGTGACAAAAAGTCATACTTGGATGCATACAAACAATACGTAAGCAAGCTGGGCAAAATCTAGATGAGCTTGGCCCTGTTTGAGGATTCATATTGGCAGAACTTCGAGCCAATTTCGCTTACAAAAGCTACTTTTGATATCAAGATCGGAGCAAAGACTTTTTTTGAAGAGCATCAGTTAACCCCAGAGGTGCTGCTTACAAGAGAATATCTTGCGTCTATTACATCTGAGCGGCACCCTAATTGCACGGTAAACCCCACCACGCTCGGTAGCGATACAGTGTTTGTCAACGGGCTACTTCATCCTGGAGCAATTTATCTTGACCACCTATTTCACATAAATCACACTTTTGCCATAACTGCAGACAGCAACAGGAGGCTGCTTGTTGCAAGACTCGATAGCAAAGGAACAGAATATTTACAGGATTGCGTTACGGCGGGCAAGAGGATTGATGTTAAGAAACTAAACGTAGAAAAATTGACCAATTTGGAAGATCAACACACAGAGGGGATAATTTCACAGCCTTGGGACCTTATCCGAGTTCTTGAAAATTCCCTTATGACTCAGGTCTCTACCATGAAAAGCGAAACACAGCTGGACGGAGATGTCACCATTGTAGGCAGCAATACTGTGGCAGTTGAAAAAAATGCGTCGGTTGAGGTTGGAACCGTGCTTGATGTTCGAAATGGAGGTGTATACATAGGTCCTGGAGCCTATGTTGCAGCCAGCAGGATAGTAGGTCCTGCATATATCGATGCGATGACACAGGTTAAGCAGTTTACCGTAATCGAAGCAAGCTACATCGGTTATAACTGCAGAATTGGAGGCGAAATAGAACACTCGATAATTTCTGATTACACAAACAAAGCCCATGCAGGATTCATTGGCCATTCGTATGTAGGTGAATGGGTTAACCTTGGAGCCATGACCACAACATCTGATCTTAAGATGACATACGGAAACATTAAGATGAACAGCAGTAAGAACAAAAAAATTGACACCGGTCAAAACAAGATAGGTTCCTTTTTTGCTGATATGGTCAAGACATCGATTGGTACGTTGATTTACAGCGGCAGACGGATTGGGGTTTCTTCACACTTATATGGACTGGTTGCGCAAGACGTGCCAAGTTTCACTATTTATGGTACAAGCATAGGAGCAAGAAACGTTGAACTAAATCTTGAATCCGTAATAGAAACACAGAGCAAAATGATGAAGCGACGTAACCAGACAATGACCAAAGCATATGAACAACTTGTAGAGGACGTATTTGCTATAACTGCGCGGGATAGAAAACGAACCGGTATCAGGAGAGGTAAGTTTGCCCTATAGTACTACATGTAGCTAAGTCCCTGATTTTCCTTCCAGAGTCCTAGCCTCTGGTGAAGCCAGGGATAAAAGTTGGCATCGCCATTCTCAAACTCCTTCTTGATTATTCGGATTATATTTTGTGAAACTTCACCTGGAATACCATATATCTGCTTTTTGTGTCGAAGCTTCAATCCCAAACCCTCTTCTTTATTATAAGCTTCTTTGACCATGGAGACTATCCAACCTGCGTTCAGCGGAGGGACAAGCATATTGCTCTGGGCATCAAATATCGTTTCTGGCCTGTCAGTATTGAGCCTGACTGTCATAGATGTTACTTTGGGAAAATATAGTAACTCCTCTTGCATTGATCCAGAGTCTGTCATTTCAGCCCAACAATGTCCGCTATCGAGGAACTCTATGACATGAGCATATTCTTTCCAGAGTGGAGTCAGCAGCAATTTTTTGGGGTGTTGCTCAGCAAGGCTATGCAACTTGAATTCGAGGTCATATTGCTTGAGTGCAGCTACCGTAGCGTTTAGCAAGACTAGCACAATTTTCTTGTCTGTATTTTTGATAAGTTCAACAAGTGCCTCAATAATTGATATAAAGCGCCTTTTCGTCAAGTTTTCTCGCCTATGAATGTCCATTCTTATCCAATCGTCTGTTTCAAGCTGAGGATAAAGTGCAAAAATACTCTCGTGTGGTCTTTCTCTTCTCTTAATGTGGATTGCATCAACCACCGAGTTACCGACAACATAGACAAAGTTCTCTGGATAGCCTTCCCGTACTAGATTATCTTTGTTAAGTTTGGTTGGAGCAAAGAAGAATTGTGTGCCTGCTGAGCATATCCAAGTGTCTATCTGCTCCGGAAAGGGTTCTTCTCTTGCAATAAACCATTTGCTGTCAAACTGACTATTCACAAATTTTTGTACATCGTGTCTCGTCGGCTCTCGTTCCGGCTTTAGCAACTCTATCGCCTCGGGACTCATCGAACGAAGCCCTGCCTCATTCTGCCCAACCTTTTGACCCATGCCAAAAACCCATGCAAGCGGAGCGATGCCTGCCACCAGCGTGTCGCCGTGGACAATCGGGAGGAGAGATTCCGTCCCATAATGCTTCTTACAGTATCTTCCAAATGAACCGAATTTTATTATTAGCTCGCTTGCCTTTCTCATCAGGTCTCCTCGTATCTGGAGGTTGCAGCCAACAAACTTCTGTAGATTGAACTCTTCTATGCCAAATCTGAGTACTTCGTCAAAATGCTGACCTGTGTCTACTACAAATACAGGTAGTTTTTGTCTTGCTGCTTCTAATACAAGCGGAGCCTGCTTATAAAAGTCCGGCTTAGTCCCAGTCACTATCGCAAGAACAGGCGTTTTTTCTCTTCGGGCTTTATCAAAAACCGAGTGCACATTATCAGACACCTTAATTGGCAATGGGTTTGTTGAAACGTTGATTTCCCTAAAGCCAGGAGTATTATTTTTTCTCAACGAAGGTCATCTAAGTCTCTGTTATGAATTCTTCTTCTTTTTGATACTGCAAGCATGTAGCCACCTATTCCCGTTATGCCCGCACCAGCTGGCATAAAGATGAATGGTGCGACCCCTACCGCTCCTACAATGTATTGGCTTGGAATCCTGGGCACCATGGTTAGTCCAACTGCCATACCTGCGACTATTATTACACCTGCTGCTATGAGCAAAGAGCCTCCTATTGGAGAACCCTCGGTTTTGGCCATGGCAAATGCAAAGCCGGCCAGTACAATACATGGAGCAGCAGAGATAAAGATAAGCTGCAGCAATAGACTGCCCGGCTCAACCACCCGCTCAGGACCGATGCCTTCAGGACCGATAAGAAAGTTGTAAAATGATAGCAAAAGCGCAACGAACATTATCGCCAGACCAAGTGATGCGAGTGAAGTCCAGTCCTCCAGCTTTAGATTCATTATTAATACCTGCTTCTATCCTTAGTTGATAATTAAATCATGTGGTCTGGCTCGAAGTAAGTACGCGCCTTGATTAGCCTGTTTTTGTGGTTTCATTAACGTTCATATATCAACGAGCACGTTTAATTTTGTCACACGATTCCCACAAGCCCTGCCAGTTCTTTCCTGCATGATGAGCCTAGAATTTCAGCTGACTTTTCTGGTCTTACATTGTTTATGAAAATTCCAAAACCCCGCTCAAGCCCTGACCATGTATTCAATTGGGGATACACTTCAATATGCCAGTGTATCAGGCGGCTATTCTTCTTCTCCGGAGACAGATGGAATACTAGGTTGAATGGAGCATCTTTGAGTGCCTTTGACATTCCACCAAGCGTAGCTCGTAGCATTAATGCAAGATCATTGATCTCCTTTTGTGTTATTTTTGAAAATGATGTAATGTGTCTTTTTGGATATATCCAGAATTCATACGGGTAGGTAGGAGCCCAAGGACAAAAGGCAATAAAATTGTCTGTAGCAAGAATTTGGCGAGGACCATTTGATTCAACTGCAACAAAGCTACAGGCTGGGCAACTACCGTTCTCATTCATGAATCTGTGAGCCCCTTCTGCCTCTGTATCGATAATTGGAGGTATATTAGAAAAAGTAACAATGTTTAGATGAGGATGAGTTACTTGCTCACCTGCACTGGCACCACTGTTAACATAGATTGATACATACGTGACACTTTTTTGCGTGTATAGCCATCTCACTCGGTCTTGGATAACTACGAGAACATTGCCCCATTGCTCGACAGATATATGCGAAAGGTTCTGATTGTGTTCTGGTGATGCAACCACTATCTGATGATATCCGTAGGCAGGCTCGCTGTATAATGGTTTGTCACCATAGCTTGTGGCAGACCCTGTGACAACCACTGGATTATCACTTTGAAATACCCTCACTGACCAGTCCTCTATTATGCTGTCTTCACTGTCTGAGAGACGCTGAAGCATGCCCTCCTTGACTACAAGTGCAAGGATTGCTGGCTCTGTCATGGACTCATTACCTGGGCAATATGGACAATTCTCTGTGCCATTGCTGCGCCTGTCTTCTGATGCAGTTTGGCTATCTCCAGGCATGACAACAAACTTGTCAAGAACATAATCTTTTCGTAAATCTCCCAAACTTTTCAGCCTACAAAAGGCTCTAGTTGCTTTTAATTAAATGTTCTGTAACTTTTTAGCTTCCAAGCGAAAATTCAAAGGCCCCCATGCAACGTGAGCAGATGTACCTCTCCTTTCTTTTGATACCAAAATCTTCTGTTCTCTGACCACTCTCGTCTATTACTGTGCGTTGGCAGAAGGTGCATCGCTCCTCCATTTACATTTGATAGAGGAGCTTGATTCTTATAAGAAGTGTATATGTGCGTGCGTGCGTGCGTGCGTGCGTGCGTGTGTGTGTATCTTCTCTTTTATTGCTGGCTTAATGGCCAATAGTGTAATATGTGACTCAATATACATCTGCATCTATTTACATTGGACACAGATATCCGAAATATCCTTGAAGCAGTTATTGAAAATGACCTTGCTGCACCAAGAGTATCCAAAGAGCGCGTGCCAAAGTTACGGCGTATCTGGAAATGCCAGCATGCCTCTGACTTCCTTTACGGTCATCGAGTAGGTTATTACAAGGGACTAGCAGAAGGAATCATTCTCGAGCGATATCAGAGGCAATTATCCAATGAAGAAGATGGTGAAATTTTCGAAATAGTTGAGTTATATACTAAAGCCTTGAGAAAATACTTTTCCTATTACAAAGACAAACGAACAAAAAATTAAATTGATCGGACATTCTTTCGTCATTATGAAGGATATCCGGTTAGTATACGTTTTACTTGACGGTGTTGGCGATCTGCCTCATCCATCTTTGAATGACCTAACACCTCTTGAAGCAGCGTATACTCCTAATCTTGACACTCTGGCAAGAAATGGTGCCATGGGCAGCGTTATCAGTGTAGGAAAGGGAATAGCACCCCAGTCTGATATTGCGGTTTTTAACATGCTGGGCTATAGCTTTAAAGACGGTAGTTACGTTGGCCGTGGAGTCATCGAATCAATAGGTTGTAATATTGATTTCCGGGAGGGAGACCTAGCACTGCGAGGCAATTTTGCAACAGTGGATGACAGCCTCAAAGTAGTTGACCGACGAGCAGGCAGAATCATCAGCGTCGAAGAGGCAAAGTCTGTATGCAAAACCCTCAGCGATAACATTAGATTCAGCGACAACGGCGCTTCTGTCAAATTGGAGCCCACCATTGCACACAGAGTGGTCATAAGGTTCAGGCATGCTCACATGAAATTATCAGACAAGATCACCAATACTGATCCTGCTTATGACAAAGTAGAAGGCATGGGGATAGCCAAGACCCTGACCGGTGAGGATATATATGTCCAGGAATCCCGACCACAGGAAGACACAGAGTCCTCAAAAGTCGCTGCAAAAATGCTAAATGAATTCACTACTCAAGCCGTACAAATTCTAAGGGATCACCCAGTTAATAGAACAAGGATCGCATCCGGCAAAAAGCCGATGAATTGCATTCTCTCACGTGATTCTGGAAACAAATACCCAAATGTCGAACCTATAAACAAAAAGTACAACATGACCATAGGAGGCATCGTAGATATGCCCGTTGAGATTGGAATTGCCAAGGTGTTGGGGATAATGATGTTCCAAGCAGGTGATACCACTGATTATGAGAAAAAAGCAAACGTTGCTGCTGATGCACTTAAATCTGTCAATGCAATTTATGTGCATATTAAGGGACCCGATGAATTCGGACACGATGGCGACGCAAGCGGGAAAAAAAAGAATATTGAGGATATCGACAGACGTTTCTTTGGCACTTTAATGAAAGGTTTGAATACGATAGATGCAACTATAGTGGTTTCTGGAGACCATTCTACCCCCTGCATAAAGAAGGGGCATAGCGATGATCCAGTTCCACTGCTAGTTTCTGGTAGCAGGGTAAAGCAGGATGGAAGTGCAAGGTTCACTGAAAACTATGCCAAAAACGGCGGACTGGGTCTATTGATGGGCGTAGATGTACTTCCTACATCTATCCAATTGGTTAGCTAATTAATTAGCTGGCTAGTTAGTCTGTTAACTAGGTTGGGAAATTCCTAGTATCTGCCACAGAAACCTCCTATAATAAGCAATAAGGAAGAGGCCCACTATAACAGGCGTTATCCCATATTCAATGTAACCAAATACTATCAAGAAAAGTCCTATAATAAACATCGCAAGTCCAGCCATGGGGTTTATGTATTCAAACCTCAAGCGCAGAGAGCTATTAGATCCAAATCTAAAAAGCCTTTTGCCTCCTCCTATTTTTCTTACAAAAAGATTTTTCAGAGAGTATTTTCTTTCCGTTTTGCATATCTTGAATGGGATCGGCTAAAATCTTTGCTCCGGTCGCGAGGCTTTTTAGCGAGACCACCACCAAATACTTTAGAGCCAACAAGCCTGCTTGTTCTATCTGTCATGGTTATAACAGATGCATATGGTGTCTTCACTGGACCTAGCAACTCTACCACCTTGCCGACCCTTCTGCCTGATCCATCGATCAACAATTCGCCTGGTTTGATCCGTTCAGCACCTGAAGTATTAAGTTTCACTATTAATCTACCACTTTTTGCAAGATGCAAGATCTCACCTACTTCGTCTGTTTGTGTAATTGGCATAGGTTGGTTACTTTTCTCGTAAGCGATATGCCAGATATTATTGTTATTTTCTTATGAATAGTGTATAAAGAGTGTCGCTCTCCCTGCAGGTTTACTAGCTCTGTGTAGGAAAATCAGCCGTATCCGCGGGGTTGGAAAAATATTTCTCTTGCGCTTAGAAAGAGATAGCCTTTATCTGCTATGCCAAATTGCTTATTTCTTGCCAGATTTTTGTAAGCTTCTTCGCAGTAATTTGGTTGCTACTGCGTTTATTACCTGAGACTTTTTAAAACCTTCCTTTTTCGCCACCATTACATAGCCCGACTTGACAAATGATCTACGGGGAAACCTTGCATCAGTGTTTATCTCTTGATCAGATAACTGGAAGCCTGCAGCCCTGGTAGCCTCCACCAGCTCCTGAACAGTGGGGTCAAAGACTGCCTGATCCCGCTTAACCTTCCTGCCTTGTCGTCTCTTGAGATTCTTGTTAAAGTAGTCAAGCCACAGCACCACATGTTCATAGTCTTTCAAGGGTGTTACTCGATCCTCTTTTTCCTATGAAATTATAAAAAATATATTGGTTATGTATATCCGTATCTATGTAGCTCATTTGGACCTTGCATGCCAGTGAAATGCATCATCTGAAAAAAACCGGGCAGTGCAACTATTGTTGTTATCAAGAGTGTATGTTATCTCAAGGCTATAGAAATTACTGTCACTACTACTTCTGGGCGTATCCGCACCGGTTCTTTCATGAGTAATTGTACCGCCTTCTAACCAGCTGGAAGGAATGCTTATCTCCCCTAGCCATTTGTTAGCATGATTGCTATCTTGAGAGAATGTAGTTGATAGTAATGTCTGACGCTTTATCTTGCTAGCCCCGTTTTGCAACTTGTCAAGGTTTTCTGCCTTGGCTCTGTTGAGAAGCCTACCGATAACTGATCTAACGCCTGCACCTAACTGGAGCTCGAGTAGGATATGTCCAGATACAAGTGAGTTTAGTGATTCTGCGGGAGAAGGCTTGCAATAAAACTCCACTGCATAGGGGCAAATTACTGTGTTCGATGGATCAGGTCCATCCCACGTCAAGTCCACATAGAAAAGAGATCCTTGTTCGCTCTTAACAGTTGCTATAGTAATAACAACAATACAACAATTAACTAGTCCTTTTTGCTGTCGTTGTTGTTTTGACCACGATTGCGTTGACCACACCGTCTTGTCCTGGCCTCGACACAACCCTGGCTGTTCCATTTTCAATCTCAATAAGAGCGCCCTTGCTGATTACACCTCTTCTTTCATAATCTCTGTTTGCTGGGTTCTTTGTAACCCTCAGGATTTTGGATTTAGTTACTTTTCCATTTTCTTGGTCAATTACATTGGCAAATTCGGCGGTCTTGAAAGCTACTTTATTGTTGTTGCCCCTCGTCCTACGGACAACAATCTGCGCAGGGCCAGCTACGGCTTCATTTGGATACCTGTCAATTTCAAACTTACGTCTTCCTCTCATGGCCACCTTGCGTCCACCTGTGAACTTGCGTCCACCTAGGTTTTCTATTGATTTTCGCATAGTAGTGTGCAGTAGATAATTTTTATCCACTATAATTAAGTCTTTTCTGATATCTAACCTAGCTTGTGCCGCTGCTAGCCGCCTCATTTGCAGTTTGGTTGACATATTTAGCTGGAGTGACCTCTGAGCGCCGACGTGGCTGTTTGTTTGACTTTTCTGCTGTCAATGCTGCATTGACAGCAGAAGCGCCCGATGTAGTTGATGTTGTGGTGCTCGTAGCATTAGCAGCATTTACTAGCTTGCTTTTTACAGCATTGATGTCAGTTATACCAAAATAGTTTTGGAACTTTGACGTTGTGCGATAAACTTTCAATCTGCCAAGGTTTTCATGCTCTATGAACTGAAGTTGCTCGAGAAGCTTGATATGAGAATATACCTGGCTTCCTCTTATCTGCACCAGTCTCTTTGAGGTCACAGGCTGCTCGTAGGCAACATAAGAGAGTGTCTTTAGCGCACCTGGTGGAAGTAAAGGATGTTGTGCGAATTTGCGTACAAGTGGGGTGTATTGAGACCTTAGCTGGAATACATAAGTACCATCCTCCAGTTGAGCTATCTCGATTGCCCTAAAGGTTGAATTGGTTTTCTTCGCAAGCTCACTTATTGCTCGGTGTGTCTTTTCCTTCGAGTTGGTACCAGATGCTCTGATTAACTCCTCTAGCGATAGAGGTCTGCCTGCAGAGTACAAAGCCGCCTCTATTCTTGCGGCAATCTCGTCTTCTGGAAGGGCCTGCTGACGCAATGTGGTGCTTTCTTCTCTCTATATTCTAGACTGTCAGTTTATTACTTTATTGCTATATGCACTCGTTCTTCTTTGCTATCGTTGTCATAATAGTTGATGCTGATGGTGTTGTTGTATTATTTTTATTATAAATGTCTCTCAGACCTATCTCTCTTTTTGTTATCGCTATTTTTTAAGGCTGGGCAAGAGTCATCTTGATATCGTCCTCTGAATCATCCTGTGGATAATCCAAGTTGATCTTGCGCTTCATTGCCAGGTATAGCATGGCTATAAAGCATCTTGCCATTTCAACTGGCTCCATCCTCGCTACTAGCGTCTTGAACATAAGGACACCATCTGCCGCCACAATGTCATAGATCATATCTTCGTAACCTTGGATTATCTTCTCAAACTTGATAAGATAGTGATCAAAATTAAAAGTCTCAACTGGGTCAAGTTCCAGTTCTTGTTTCTTCCTTTTTGATCTTGGATTTGCAAGCTCCATTATCATATTTTCCAGCATGCGAAGCAAGTCTTCCACAGAGACAGGATAGGTTGGTTCAACCCTGAATGGTAGCTCGATTGGATTCAATTCTGGTATAGGTAACTGCTGTTGTTGCTGATCCCTGTTCGAGTCGTTGAGTCCTTTCTTCTGCATCGCTATTTTCTCAAGTGCAAAAATGCTTTCAACTTTAAGACGATAAATCATGGACGAAGAAACGGCAGCTAATCCACAGATGCGTAGATCTTTATTGCCTGTGACATTTAGTAAGCGTAAGAACATTTCTAAGAGCCCCGTAATGTCAATGTTCCAGACGTCTTTTCTAACAAGAAGTGATGGATTGAATAGCAAGTTCAAGGGTGGTTGTGCAATCTGCCTTCTTGTATCTGATGTGCTTGTTTGTTGTTGTTGTTGCTGCCTCTCTTCCTGCTCATGCTCTTTTCCTTCCTGGTTTATATCTGCCAATTTTCTGTCTCTTTCCTCTCTCCTTATTTATCCCTCTTGTTAATGTCCTAATTGGTTGAGTCCCAATTAAAACGTGTTTGTAAAGTATCTTTTGTCCTCAAACTAAAACATTATATCATGCGATCGTCTTCTACTTCTAACTATAGTATATCAGCTAAAGCTGTTAGATTTCTGTATTTAGCTTCGCTCGCACTATACTTGTCGCGCCTACAAAATAGGAGCATTCAGCTTGAGTGTATGAAGCTGGTTTTCTTTCTCTTAGCAAAGAATATTATCAGTTATTCTCAAAAAGATGTTTCCGCGATATCTTCGGCAGTGACAGCCACCTACAACTGTTAAATTAGATAACACACTAGAATATGAATGCCGGACAGAAATCTGCCCTGCGGATGTACAATGGAGTGGGATGACGAGGGAACCACAGTAGTATTTTGTAGTCGTCATACCCTTGACTATTTTGACTGGGACGGCACAGATATAGATTTTGTCAAAGTGATCGCTACACCAAAAAGAAATAGCAAAACAACAGACAGAATTGCGCTCATTGAGATGCAATGATAATAATATCAAAGGAAAATTGCTTGGAAAGGTAGCATCATATTTATTTTGTTCATTAGGATTCTCTTCTTGTAGATACATAGACTGAAATCAAGGAGTGGAGAAATGGGGAGATGTATTCCTAATTGCCAATGAGCAGAAAGCAGACTAGAAGGGTAATTACCTTTGGGGGCATTGCAGTTATTGGAGCACTAATTGCCTTTATGGTTTTTCTTCAGATAGAGGCTTCAAGGAACAACGACTTCAAAAGAGCATTTGAGCAAATAATTATTGACACAAATGCCCTGACACAACAATATACTGCAGAGGAGCAGAGGTGGTTATCACAAGACAACAATACATTGATCCAGGTTATCAATCAGTATCTGCCTAGATATGATCAGCTAATAGAAAGAGCCAATGCGTTGAATACTCCTGAAAGATATGAATCGGCGAAAAACTATCTTGTCAGCGCCATTGAGTTGGAACGACAAAGTTATGAGCACTTTCGCAACTATCTTGTCACAGGAGATCCGAGTGAATACCAAGATTCCTCTGATCTTATCTCACAGTCGCTAGAACAGAGTGTCAATGCTGATGCTGCTATAAAAGAAGCTGGCTAGAAAACTATATGCATACTGAGTGTACCTCTGCATCTTCTTCTCTGTAAAAGTTCGCACCTAGGTTTTAATTGAGGTGTATGGAAAAAGGGACTGTTACTCTTGCGGCTGCTTCCTGGCAGTTGCAGAGTCAACATCACTACTGTACTCGTTAAGAGGAGAAAAGAAAGAGGTGCTGGGCCCATAGTTCAGCTTGGATAGAATGGCTGCCTGCGGAGCAGTTGGTCGAGGGTTCGAGTCCCTCTGGGCCCGCTAAAATAAAAAAACGTTCAAAAAATGGACCGAATGCAAATGAGTCTCAATTAAGTTTTTTCTCTCTGACTCCACTGGGCGCGCCTTTTCATAGGCTGGAAAGCCAACAATGACTCAGATTATTACCAGTTTGGTGACAAGAAGATAGAGATTACCTTATGATACGACCAATTGCTTGCTATTCAAAATACATTTTCTCAGAGTCATTTTTCTTAGGCATGTCCTGATATTCTTTGCAGCTCTTAATGAAGTACAGCCCCTCGCCAAGGTGTTGTTACAAGTGATCCAAAACTTTCCTATCCTAATTGCCGCGCCAATTAAATTTTCCTAGTGCCCCTGACCTAGTTGTGATCTCAGTGTGGGGCATATCTGAATCAGACCACTGGGTACCGCTTGGCGCTAGAGTTAAGACATCGTTTTCAAATTGAAACATTGAGGCAATACCTGCTCCCTGTACTGTCATGGCACGACCTGCTTCATTCCTCAATTGCTGTGACTTTATCTCTCCATGGTTCCCAACTCTGGCTGTTATGTTATGACCGCCGTCATCTTCTTTGATATCAATTCTTGTTGTCATGGTGGGCAGCCATTTTGCTATGAGTTGTGATAACATCTGCATAGGACCTCCTCGCCTTCCCTGAAAGATATCTTCAAATTCCTTTTGTTGGTTAGTATCGGCTGTATCGTCTATATATAGGCGGCTTGTACCTTTCCCATCAAGCAGAGTAGGACCCGGCCAGTCAAAAAACAAAACTAGATCTCGGCCTGCTAGATTAATGCTATTAGACATCCCATCTTGGATACGGAATAATATTAGGCCACCGCAGTAGCCCTTGTCCATTATCATTAGCTCTTTTACTCCAAACCAGCATGGACAAAACATATTGCAAGTACAATTTTCTAGCATTTTGCCTGACAGATTCCACGCCATAGCAACTTTGTTATGGTTACGAACTATTATAATGTTCATAGCTTTTTGTTATAGATGAATCTTTTAGAGCATATTCTGCCTCTTGAAAAAGATAGAAAATACTCTTGATATGTGCATTACCCAAATCAACATTTAGCTGTATTGAGTCCAAATTTTGAAGTTTTTTCTGCCGAGTCCCTCTGGGCCCGCTAAAATTAAAGGAGTTCAAAAAGTGGACTCAACGCTAAACTTTCTCGTAATTAATTAACGGTATCACCAAACTATTTCCATGATCCATTGTTCCTTGAGGTTTTTGGCTGCAAAGTATATTTTTGCCATAGAGCTGTACCTTATTCAGGAAAATCCCTTATCACAATTGATTTTAACTCAATGCATGCAATACTGTGAAAGGTATTAGCTAGAAAGTGGATCATAGGGCCCGTCAGGCGATAATTATGGTAACCATCTTCCAATCGTAGTTTGTGTGCTGGCAGTATTATTGTTAGTATGCGAATGGGCGTGACCCTTCGCTGTTATTAATATTACTCACTCTTGCTCTTATTGTAATGCCGCTACTCAGCTGCGTATCGTGCATACTCAACGACCTAGCAAATTTTTTATCTTTTTATCATTAATAATCTAAGAATTGAGAAATTAATATTTAATAGTAGCAATAAAGGAAAAAATTGACGTAACTAATAAATAGATTGTATCCACGTTGCCTCTGGAGAAAAATTAATTGATTATCGAATTAAGGAAAAACAGAAAGATTGTAGCACCGCTTTTGGCCTTACCACTTGTTTTAGCCACCATCATGGGCACTACAATACTTCTACCCTTTCAACCCCTAAACGCACAGAACGCCACAGCACAAATGGAAAATGCTACTGCTACTGATGATCAGTCTGTTGAAGTTACTGTACTTGAAACTCTCGCACAGCCAGGGTTTGGTAACACACTCGAAGTCACAGACAGCGAGGGAAATCCTATCCCTATCAGTTACAATATAGTAGGTGGTAGAGCATTTGCAATGGTAGGAGACCCTGCAAGACATGCCTTGTTTGTCCTCCTCGATCCTGGACTTGATGGAGGATCATTGGAGATTGACCTACCTAGAAACGTCTTAGACTCTAAGGCTTCTGACGGCTCAGATAGTCGGTTCGTTGTTACGGTTGACGGTCAGCAAATAAGTGGCGAGCCAACGGGCATATGTATAGGAGACTGTCCTAATATCTGGAACAGTTTCAAAGAAACTGAAACTACAGAAACAGACAGAGTGTTGACTGTTATCTTTGGCCCACAAAATAGGGTTATAGAAATCGTTGGCAACGCAGGAACTATATTTGGAG
>DATAAU010000085.1:0-4561 GCA_036259955.1 Nitrososphaera sp.
ACTACAGCGCAAGTGAAGCAGCTACAATCGACAGTTAAAGATTCTCAAAAACACATTATACATATACAGCGTCAAATCTCAGCAGTAGAGCGAACACAGGAAAAAGAATTTGCAAAGTTGAGAACACAGAAACGAGGAAGAACAGCGTTGATACCAGATAGGGGCATGACTGTTAAAAATAGAGGAAAAAAAAGGAAGATGAGATAAATAAGATAGCAAGGAGACTCGTAAAAAAATAACTGATGTCACTTGTATCTTAATCCACACGATGCCATCAGTAAAAGACTGAAAAGTCAATATCGGATATCAGAATATTCGAAGAGTTATACAAAAAATTCCTTTCAGCCACTTATCATTAAGGATCCAAAGAAACCACACATGCAAGTCTATCAACCAAGGTAACTGCAGGAAAAGAAATAGAGAGACGTTTGTTCAATACTCATCGTCTTTGGTAACGTCTTTTTTTGCTTTTATTCCTGTTTGTTTAGGATTTGCAATGTTACACCATTAACAAAAAACCGCCTTTGTTGAGGTACTAGCTTCGGTATTTATCAAGGAAATTATATGCGGGTCATAGGTTGTATTTGAATGACCCTCATCTTTGGAATTTGCTTTTCTATTTCTGCCTTCTTTTTATCCACCTGGGAAGTCTTCCACTTTGCAAAACATGTGAGGTGGATCGCATTATCTTCTAGTTTACCAACATATATTTCCTTAACCCCTATTCCTTGTAGTGTTTTTTTTAGAATTTTGGGTTCCAGATCCAGCTCTGTACCCATATACTTCAAGAGTAACACTGTTTTTTCGTCAGGCATGTTGTCACCTTGATATAGAAATTATAACTCATATCGGTTATAAGTCTTCTATTCAATAATCTTAATCCTTTTTTAGAGACATCATTTTCTCAAAAGGGCACTCTAATGTTACATAGAGAAATCATCACATGAAATAGACCGAACTATGAGTATTTTGTCAAACGTAATATAGACCCATCTTGTGAGGGTAGTTCGAAAAAGATTGAATAAAATTTTCTATTGCGCAGAGAGAAACATGCGAATATACATCGACAAGCCACTTATGAAGACGTGGCTGACGTTTAATTTATGATCATCCCACCACTCTTCAGAGTTTCAGACCTTATATAAAACGAAAACAGGGCATGTTTCTTTATGAGAAATGAACATACCTTCTTGAGCAAGTCTAGTGAATAGGAGGCAAGTCTGTTCTTGTTGCAAGAAGCACAGTATTCTTATCTGTTTAAGATGCGGTGCCTGTTATCAATGTGTTACTGCACTGGAAAGACCTTTGCGACAGGCTGTCTTAGCAAATCCCTAAGATTGTAATTTTAAAGGGAAGCCGCTATAAAACTACGCAGTACCCTCTAGCAACTTTCTTAACAATTATCAATCCAATCCGAGGAGGGGATTAAAAAATGAGTCACGTTGGACCGGCCTGCGCCTAATCTCTTTGATCAAAGTTGCAAGTTCCTGAATTGAAGTGCCTCCAGCCTTGCCTGCAGCCCTGAATATCTCCTCAGAAAATGCGGTTCCCACGAGGTCATTGCCACCATAAGAGAGAGCAACCTGTGCGACTTTCTTGCCAAGTGCTACCCAATATACTGAAATATTGTTAAGCACATTTGCCAATAGCAGACGCGACACTGCTATGACACGAAGATCATATGTAGATGGGCTTTCTGCAGTTACCAGTCCTTTCTGTTCCAGTGGGGTATTTTCAAGGCTGAACTTCAGAGGAATAAATGTAGTAAAGCCTTTTGTCTTCTTGTGAAGTTCCCTGATCTTTATTACATGATCGATGATATGTTCTGGCTTTTCCACATGTCCAAAAAGCATTGTGGCATTACTTCTCAATCCCAGCTCATGTGCCTGACGAGCAGTGTCAAGCCATTCTTCGCCAGAACATTTCCCAATTACTATCTGTTTTCTAGTATCCTCGTGAAAGATTTCCGCACCGCCGCCTGGAAGCGCGTCGAGTCCTGCGCTCTTGAGCCTCAAAAGAATTTCTTTGACAGAGTTTTTTGTCACCCGAGCAATAAAGAATATTTCCGCAGGTGTAAAGGCTTTGATCGTGACCTTTGCAAATTCTGCCTTGATTGCTCGCATCATGCTCTCATAGTAGTCAAGTCCCAGCTTTGGGTGAAACCCTCCAACGATGTGAAGCTCAGTAGCGCCTAGTTGTTTTACTGCTATTTTTGATCTGGCAACAATCTGCTCCGTCGACAATGTATAGGCATCTTTTTCGCTGCCCTTTCGGTAAAATGCACACAATGGACAGCTTGCTGCACATACATTGGTGTAATTGAGATAGTAGGATGCAACAAATGTGACAGTGTTTCCGCACAACTTGTTACGAATCCTATCTGCGGCTGCTCCTAGGAGGAAGAGGTTTTCCTCAGTCATAAGTTGCACTCCGTCGGAGTAGGACAATTCTGTGCCAGAAAGAGCCTTCTCTAGTGCTAGGGTTCCGCCCGACACAATATCAGTTTTTTGCAAAGGATCTTCTTCTGTTTCGTTGTATGCTTGATCAGATCATATAAATGGTTATTAGAGCTTTCAAATGTCGGCGGAAACAATACATAAATAACATTAACAGCCCAAAAACTCCGTTAACATTTGCAATATGAAAACAATAAACTGGTTGCAGATTTTCTGAGTAAATCCGATATTAGCGATATTCTTGATAGCGCCCTTGCGGGCCATCGACTGGGCCTTAAAGACTGCATTAGGTTAATCAAATCTGACGATGTTAATTCTATGGGGTATGTAGCGAACATCCTGAGGCGCATGATATCTGGTGACACAATCACATTCATTAACAACATTATCCTTAACTATACTAATGTCTGCATAACTTATTGTAAATTCTGTGCGTTTTATCGACCACCAGGGCATGAAGAGTCATATACTGTTCCAATCGAAGAAATTATCAAGCGCGTTGCTACTTCAAAAGAAATGTTTGGCATCAAACAGGTGCTAATACAAGGGGGCCACAACCCAAATCTCAAGCTGGAATACTACGAAGAGGTGTTCAGAGCTATAAAGCAGAAATATCCTGAAGTAGGAATAAACGGCTTATCGCCGTCAGAGGTAGATATGATTGCCAAGATCGAGCGGAGCAGCACCCAAGAGGTTCTTTCGCGATTAAAAGATGCAGGTATGGATACCTTCGCTGGCGGCGGTGCAGAGATCCTAGAAGACAGTGTCAAAGAGCAGATAAGTCCATTTAAGATAAAGAGCGACGAATGGCTGCGAATAATGGAAGAGGCTCACCACCTAGGCTTGAGGTCAGTAGCGACGATGATGTATGGAACAGTTGAAACAGAAGAGGATCGCGCACGGCACATCATAAAAATAGCGCAGTTGCAAGAAAAGACAGGTGGCTTTATGGTCTTTATTCCATGGAGCTTTGAGCCCAATAAGACGCAAATGCAATATGAAGGCAAAATAAGGTACTCTTCAGGCGGACTATCGCTCCTAAAAATGATCTCAGTTGCCAGGATTATGTATCATGGTCTTATTGATCACTTACAGTCGTCATGGCTTACAAATGGTATCGGAATGGCACAGCTTGCACTCAATTATGGCGCCGATGATTTTGGAGGTACACTTATCGGTGAAGAAGTAGTCAGTGCAACCGGTTCGAGGTCAACTGAATTAACATCTGACAGGATAATTGGTGCAATCAAGCGAGCTGGATTTAGAGCTGCTGAACGAGATAACTTCTACAAGATCATAAAGTACCATTGAAATACTTGTCCCACTTGTTGTCTACAACAGCTCTCGTTTCCTCATCTACTACCGCAAGCTGCTGAATCTCGCGGGTATATCCTTCATCTCTCCATTTTGTGGTAGCGTCAATTCCCATTTTTGAACCAAGATTGACAAGGGGTGAAGCGGGATCAAGGGTATCGGTTGGGGTATTATTGATAATGATAGTGTCGCGAGCAGGATCAGCTCGGGTGGTCAATGCCCATATCACATCGTTAATGTCGTGTACGTTGATGTCGCTATCGACGACTATGAACATTTTAGTCAACGATAACTGCCCCATACCCCAAAGCCCCATCATGACTTTCTTAGCTTGGCCGGGATAATGTTTCCTAATTGAAATTATAGCAAGCCCTTGAAACCAGCCAGCAGGAGGCATAGAAAAATCTACGACTTCAGGATGAAACATCTGAATGAGAGGTAGAAAGGAACGCTCAATCACCTTCCCAAGGTACGCGTCTTCAAGTATTGGCTTTCCTACCACTGTTGTGAGGTAAACTGGACGATTACGCCTCATTATTCCTGTTAGTGTGAAGGTTGGAAATGGCTCTGCTGGTGTATAGTATCCTGTATGGTCACCAAATGGTCCCTCCATTCTGATGTCGTTTGGATCAATATACCCTTCCAGTACGATCTCGGCGTTTGCTGGTACTTCAAGATCATTATCTGTTGTCTTACATTTTACCAGCTTGACACCTTTCTTTCGGATGATTCCAGAAAAAAGATATTTGTCCATTCCTTCAGGTACGGGCGCAACGGCACTAAAGACAGTA
>DATAAU010000086.1:0-5353 GCA_036259955.1 Nitrososphaera sp.
AACATACCTGTGATAGATGATGTTCCGCTGACAATATCACTTCGAGGGCAAGTTCTTGCCATAGAAGGTATTGATATTGATGAAACAAAGATAATAGATCCGGCACAACGGGACATCCTAAGTGTAATTGACGGACAATCAATCTATGGAATTGCATCTAGATAAATATATTCGCGGTGAATGCGCATTCCTTTTTTTCTAAGTTTCATTGTTTCCTGACTGATATTATGTCATAAACAGGGCATTGACTCATACATTAGAGGTCTTCTTGGTATGAGTCATGTTATTGTGACAGACATCTGTATGGCATCTCAGGTCCCAATTGCCTATTAGACAGCCACATTTCAGACATCGCTGGGCGAATTTGCATTTATTGAAGCAAGAGAACTTGGAGAATGCAAGAAAGAGTTCTGTAACTAATAGAGCCACATATTTGTAGCTTGACCTCATTTTTATGCTATTTTGCTTTTTGAAAAGGCTGAAGGATGAATGGAGTCGTCCTTTAAAGATAGCAATCCCCGTAGTTATCCGAAGACATACTGTGGTATCTTCTACTTGTATTTACAATGAAATGTAATCGTCAATCTTCTTCTTCCATGATTGTTATTGACTCTGGCCTCTATCTGCTCAATCTAATTGATGCATTTGGCTATAGCTGCTTGTAATGGTATAGGAGTATGGACATCATGATTGGATGCAGCCTTACATATTATACAGAATTAGAGCATGCTGAAATTTAAAATTTGGGAATGACTCACCTAAAGGCATTACTTGATGATCCTGCCGGATTAGTGGCGATTCATCCAAGGTTCGAGATCCTAGCCATTGCGCTCAAGTCAGCCGTCGCAGTGGAATACACATTAGAGAAGGCAGACAACCCGTATAATCACATTCTAGACGTTATGAGGATGGCAGCATCTTATTTTCAATATGACTTTAAGCAAGAGCAGCAACAAACACCGAGACAATCTTTAAGTGAGTCTTCTCTTAGCTGTATTATGTTCCCATCTCGCATTCCGTCATATTCATAAGCTGAAACTTATTACAAGATCGTACCGAAAAGGCTTAGTAATTAAATTTTATACCGAGAAAAAATGTCAACAGAATCTAAGGAAGCATGTGCAGAGGGTGTATGCAATCCGAACTTTAGTAATACAACAATAGCGCAGCCGAAAAAGGGTGAGGATATTACTTTGATAAAGCTACAAGGCCCGGGGGTATTCATAGCCGCTGAAGTCTCGAAACAAGGTGGGGCAAACGGCGTGACTTTTGTAAGTCTTGTCATAGATGGAAGGCCTGTTGTTAACAAATCCTATGCTGGAGCTAAAAATGTGGGTCTGACTCAGTATAACCCCTTTGGGATTGTCTTGCTAAAGACTAATGCGTTTGACAATTTTACAATAGGCTTTCCTACTCCACTGCGTTTTGAAAGAGAGCTGGTGCTGTCAGTAAGGGTGGATGAAGCTGATGTGCTTCAAATAGTGGCCAGGGTAGTGCATGGATCCGCCTAGCTCAACATAGAGCGGGTTTTTCTTTACATTTCATTTACTGGAATCTTGAAAGTATTTTTGTCCGCTCCAACCAGCAAGATGAAAGCTCAGGTATTGTAATAAGTTCCAACTCATTACAAGCTAGTAACTTCACATAATCTTATTGCCGTTAACGTTAAGCAAAGAATGGTACGCTCTCTCTCCCTACATGTCTCTCTATATCAGGCCGAGCAGACACTTTATTTGAGCCAGTGTATGCGCTCGCACACATATGTGCATCATCCGTTTTTCAAAGCCCGACAGTCGTCATAAGGAGTAGCGGGTGCTGCTACTGCTGTGTTAAAGCTTGCCTCTCCTCCGTACTGACAATATCGCAGAAGTTAGCTAACCTATTTCTTTATTTGAATCGTATAAAGAAAAGCCTTGGGCGGGAATTGAACCCGCGACCTCTACCTCATTGGAGCATCGGAACGAAGATGAATTCCCCGACGCCTTACCAAGGTAACGCTCTACCAGGCTGAGCTACCAAGGCAACTAAACGAACAATCGAATCAACGTACCCTATAATAATTATTGGGAGAGATTCTTAAGATCAAGATTTAATTATGCATGGTTGTTAACGCAAGTCCAAGCCTGCGGGGGTTGTAGAGCCTGGCCAAATAGGCTAACAAATTGGAGACGCGGGACTTAAGATCTCATAAATGGGTCATCCCGTCCCTCAGGGGTCCGTGGGTTCAAATCCCACCCCCCGCACCACTATCAACTTATTCCCCTAAGTATCAAATAGAGGAAATAGCAAAAGGGACACTTATAAGGATCAAAATTCTTTTCCGTTTATGTCAAAATTACTCTATCAAGAATCTGCAGATCTATTGTTACATGAATTTATGCAGGTCAGGAAAAAGACAATGCAGCTCTTCAAACCGTTGAGAATAGAAGATGCAGTCACACAATCTGATCCTTTCGGTAGCCCTCCAAATTGGCATATTGCACATGTTACATGGTTCTTTCAAAAGGTATTGGAAAAGCACGGAGCCAAGTTGGAATCAGATAACAATGGTAAGAATGATAGGGGTCTCAATCTAGAATATCTCAATTCTTACTACCAGCAGTTTGGTAAAATTTTGCCTAAGCAAGAAAGAGGCAAGTTCCCACGACCGACGGTAAAGCAGACTCTAGATTACAGGTCATTTATGGACAAGAAAGTAACAAACTTTTTGAAAGAGAAAAGGTCGTCAACAGCAACAACATCTTATGAAAATACCAGTGCGACAAATAATGAACTACATTACGACATCACGCTTGGAATACAGCATGAGATGCAACATCAAGAGCTGATGATATATGATTTTCAACATTTATTCGAGCGCTTCCCAGAACCATCTGATAATTACCAGCCACTAATCATTAATGACCCGCCAAAAGCATCAGAAACGATAACAAGGCTATCTTCAAAGATGGTGGATATTCCTGGAGGAATCTTTGAGCTTGGATATAACGGAGCAGATTTTTGCTACGATAATGAGCTTCCAGAGCACAAAGTATACTTGCAACCCTTCGAAATAGATGTGGCACCTATAACCAACGGCGAATATATGAAATTCATAGAGGACGGAGGATATGAGGAGTACAGATATTGGTTGGCCGATGGGTGGGAATTGGTAAAGGAAGAGCAATGGAATGCGCCACTCTACTGGATGCAAGGAGAAGAAGGGAAGGGAGGAAAAAAAGGTGCTTGGAAAAAGAAAGATCTTCGGGGTCTAAACAAGATTGACCCGGACGAGCCAGTCGTCAATGTTAGTTACTATGAAGCAGATGCATATGCACGATGGGCAGGTAAAAGGCTTCCAACAGAAGCAGAATGGGAAAAAGCGGCTGCATGGAATGAAGAACTGCGGAGAAAAACACTATACCCTTGGGGCGATCAGAGACCAACACCAAAACATGCCAACCTCCTTGAATCGTACTTATGGGGTCCATCCAAGGTCGGTGCCTATCCCAATGGCAAGAGCTATTATGGCTGCCATCAGATGATAGGTGATGTTTGGGAATGGACGTCGTCAGAATACGTATTATACCCAGGCTTTAAGTCAAAATTCTCTGAATACACTGACAAGTGGACAATAAGCCAAAAAGTGCTCCGTGGAGGTTGTTTTGCAACGCCTACGGCACAAATACACAACAGCTACAGAAATTATTTCAAGCCACACGAAAGGATACTATTTGCTGGTTTCCGTTGCGCTAAGGACGGAGTTTAAGATGGCGAAAGGAGAGCCATATTGAACCATCTCCTCTCATCCGTAAAGTCTTTCTCAATCCTAAAGCCTGAATCCATGGCAAGTGCAGCTATTTGATCGAGACTATATTTATATGAATTTTCTGTATGGATACTATCGCCTTTTCTAAATGAAAAATTCTTTCCTAGTGTCTCTACATACACCTGTTGGTCGATGGTTGAAACAAGATGCATTTCAATCCTATGTTGCTCACTGTTGTAGAATGCATAATGGTTGAATTTTCCAAGTTCAAAGTTTCCACCAAGCTCTCTATTTATCCTCGCAAGCAAGTTCAAATTGAATTTAGCAGTGATGCCAGCCTTGTCATTATAGGCTGCGTACAATACCGATTCGTCTTTTTGCAAGTCAAAGCCAACGAGTAGGAAATCTTTTGTACGGAGCTTTTGTCTTATTGACCTAAGGAAACTTGCTGCAGCAATAGGTTCAAAGTTGCCAATACTTGATCCTAAAAAGAGTATCAGCTTTGCATATTGATAGCTGTTATAGTTGTTGCTCCTGTTGTTCTTCTTCTTCTCCTCCTCAGCATTAGCAGCCATACATTTAACAGCGGCCGCATCTATACCAGTGTCATAATCAGACCTAATTCCAATGATACTAGCATTGGGGAATTGTGATTTCAATCTCTTGGTGCTCTCCGTTAATATACTACGGGATATGTCAATTGGAAAGTAGTATATCCTCTTATTATGTGAGGATAAGTGTCTCAGCAGGATAGATGTTTTAGAGCTGCTTCCACTTCCAAGCTCTATTATCCTGATGTTGCTGCCTACAAGATTTGTAATGACAGGTGCATATCTCTCGAGTAATGATGCCTCCGTCCTAGTAGGATAGTACTCTGGTTGAAGACATATCTGCTCAAACAGTTGTGAGCCCTCATTGTCGTATAAATACTTGGGATTCAGGCACTTGTTTTCACTAGCTAGGCATATCGCAACATCATTAGCAAACTCTCCAACCTCTTTATTTTGTTGAAGCGTCATTTTTCGAGATCTCTTCCTATCCATAAGTTTTGTGAATATAGCACCATCTCCATGCCTTGCTAGGCAGAGCAACCATCACAGGATGCTCTGTATCGATAAAATGTCGAGTAGCATGTCTTCCATGTGATGAGTCACAGCAACCAACATGACCGCATGATATGCACATGCGTAGGGCCACCCAGCGGGTTCCCTCTTTTATGCATTCTTCGCATTCGATATGGGAGGGCGAAATATTCTCAGTGGCTTGTGCTAAATGGTTGCAAGCATCCTGATTCTGGCGTTGATTATGTTTACTCACTTCAATTAGCACGAGAGATGGTGTCTTCCTACTTATCTCTCTTACTCAAGGGATATTGATATAACGCGATAGCCTCAGAATGTCTTCCAATTACTGTAATACGAATTAACTTCCGCTCTTTCTTTCAAGACTCACTCACTCAATCACTCACTCACCACCAGTTTCTATTTAGATGTCATAAGTCTCTTCATAGCTCGCTTCGCGGGCAGGATAATGAATTTTGATTATCCATATTCGGACTAACTATGCCTTACTGCGCTGCTATTGCCTTGTCGGAATCATTCTTTG
>DATAAU010000087.1:0-7254 GCA_036259955.1 Nitrososphaera sp.
GGACATGACGCCAAAATCTCTTCGCAAAATCCTAACTATGGCTCGGCAAGTTACCAGAATTAGTCAGGTGATCTTATAAATTCAGCTAATCAAAAACTTTCTTAGGTTGCTATTTCTCTTTGATGTCGAAATCCACATTATAGCCGTTCTAAGAGTAGCATTGCACGCATCATTCAAGAAACTGGATAGAAAAGGATGCAAAATAATGCTTAGTAATTCTAATTCTCTGTTTATTAGAGAGATATATGGGGAGTTCAGGGAATATATCAATCAGGCAGGTGCCATTGAGGACAATCAATTAGGCTACAAAGGCGACGGGACATACAGAATTACTTGTTCGTAACTCTAAACAAAGAGTAGTACTGGCATCATTATTAGGATGCTATCGTTATTGTCTGCTTAAAACAGGAATTGAAGATAGTCACAAAAAACATCATACGCTCAGGCAGGTGTGATATATTGGGCGCAAACTGTGAATGCAATTTTCCTGCAGTTATCGGGTGTTAATAGGTTTATACATGTCATAGCGGGAGTTGCGACAGCCACAATTTTGCCGCTGAAATTTCATCATAACCTAATTGATGACCAGAATTTTTTTGCCAGTGTAATAGTACATTTGCTCTCCCCTCCTTAAAAAGGCGATAAAGTATTTCGGTCTGTTGTCTTGGAACTATTGGATCGCGATCCCCAGCAGCCATGAGTATATTTTTTGTTTCAAGGTTTGGAATACTTTCAGGCATCAGTGGCACCATAGGACGAAAAAGAACAGCAGAGAATAGAACTTCTGGGCGAAGTAATAACAAGCTTGATGCTATATTTGCTCCATTTGAATAGCCAACTGCTATCATTCTTTTCAAATCGAAACCATAGGCTGTTGATGCCTTTTGCACAAAATCTGCTAATTCATGAGTTCTAAACTTCAAATCTTCAATATCGAATACACCTTCAGCCAACCTACGAAAGAAGCGAGGCATGCCTCCTTCCAATACTTTACCTCGAGGACTAAGTATCGCAGCCTGAGGATATAACTCCTGAGCAAGGGGTATCAAATCCTGTTCGTTTCCCCCAGTGCCATGCAGCAAGAGCAAAGTGGGCCATTCTTTATTGCCTTTGTCAGATGTCGGAATGAAGTTATGGATGAATCCAAGTTCTGATTTTATTGTTTTTCCCGCGCGTTCTACCATTCTATTCTCGTTTCTCCCCCATTTCCTGCTCTTTTCTTGTCATTGTTGTCGCTCCTGTCATAGTAGTAGTTGTTGTTGTCGTTCGTAACGATGGAAGATTTAACTTGGGTAGCAATTTTTGAAGATTATTGCGGTCTGACTCAAGCCATGGAGGAAGCATAAGACGGGCTCCTAGTTCTTCTTGCTTTTCATCAACCGTAAATCCAGGAGTATTGGTAGCAATTTCAAAAAGAACACCTCCCGGTTCGCGGAAATAAACTGAGTGAAAATATGTACGATCTATGACAGGAGTTGCGTTTAGTCCTGCTCTGACTACCTTGTGCCGCAAACTGGTCTGTTGCTCATCGGTGGGAGTGCGCCAAGCTACATGATGTACTGTTCCTACTCCAAAGCGGCCGTTCTGCGAATATGGCAAGCAAATTACGTCCACAATAGATCCTCCTCCATTTGTATTCGTCGATTTATCAGCGATTTCATAACGAAAGCGACTTCCTTCCTGCCGTGTAGGACGGAACCCTAGTTGCTCGGTTAATACTGAAGCGGTGCGTTCGTATCCTTCCTCTGAAAGGGTTACAGAATAAAAGCCTCTAATGGCATCGCCAATAGGAACTGGGCCATCTTTCCAGATGTTGTTCGTTCTATCCTCAGCTGATTCATGGGCCACAAGCTCTAATTCTAGTCCGTCAGGGTCATAGAGAGTTATGACCTGTTCCTCGTTATCAAAGCGTTTAGCCGGCCCTGTGAAACCAACTCCTGATTCCTTTAGACGATTTTGCCAAAAGTCTATCGCATTTTCAGGGATCAAGAATGATGTTGCAACAACTTGACCATTACCTCTACGGCCTTTAGGGGCATCTGGCCATGGAAAAAAAGTAAGAATTGTTCCTGGACTCCCTAACTCATCACCATAATACAGATGGTATGTTGTAGGATCATCAAAGTTTACTGTTAACTTTACTAACCGAAGTCCTAAGGTTTTAGTATAGAAATCAACGTTTTTCTGAGGGTCACCTGCTATGGCAGTGACATGGTGTATACCTTGAATATCGCCTGTCATTTTCTATCTCTTATGCCTCCCTCTTCTTCTCCTTCTTCATCTCTTGTTCTTTTGTGTTACTCTTGTTGTCTCCCAGGGGTAGGGGCTCTGCTATAAGATGTGAATTGGCTCATCCGATATTGCCTATATGCCACAAAATAATGGTAAACAAATTCTTTACATAATATTTATGAAAAAGCCATTCTCTAGCGACCAGTAATGTTAGACTATCTCCATGTATTATGATAACTAGTCTTTGTCATCCTTAAAGTTAATGGTTCTGTGCATACCATCGCAGAAGGGTTTGTTGTTTGAAGCACCACAGCGGCAAAGAACATAGTGTTCTTTTGATGCTCCTTCTGCCCAGTGTATATTTTCTCCGGTAAGCTCTATTCCTCCACTAATAAGATAAGGTCCATCTTTGGATACCGTGATCATTGGTTTTACTTGTTGATCTTGATCTCTATGTTCTGTGCCATCAAGCGAATAACTAAGTGCACCAGATGGGCACTTTCTTATTGTATTGATTATTTCCTCTATATCTGCAGCGTCAGGATTTATCCACGGCCTGGCATTTAGTTTGAAAACAGTAGGCAGGTTATTTACACATTCCGCGGCATGAGAACATATTATTCTGTTATCATGTATGGTTATTCTCTTGCCAACATAATTTTTTCTTTTATCCTTAACTATGGGAAGAGCGTCAGTATCATTTACATTTTCTTTTTTGTTCTCGCTTGAAAATCCAATTTTTCCATGAGTACCATCGCAGAAGGGTTTGTTGTTTGAAGCACCACATCTACATAAGGATACTCCGCGTATGGACAAAAGATGTTCTCCTTTGGCATTTTGAAGATTTTCGATAATTTTAGGCTCATTGTTGTCTATCATGAGATAAGGTCCATTAGGAAGCGATACGATTTTGGGTTTTTGTTTTAATTGATCCTCTCGTGCTGCTTTACTGTTTGGATCCATGGATACTTATTCACTCACTTATTAACCAATAAATCGTTCTCAGAGTCGTGAGTCTTGGTTGCTATCTCTATTTCATGAATAGTTCGTCTACAAAACACCATTTCCAATTTTCACCTGGCTCATATGACTTAATGACGGGATGCCCGGTTTCGTTGAAGTGCTTCGTTCCATGCTTATTAGGAGAAGAATCACAACAGCCAACATGGCCACATGTCAAACATAATCGCAGATGTACCCAGTCAGATCTTATCTTCTCACACTCTTCGCAGCCTTTTGTCTTTCCTTTAATCCCAGCATTTACCTGGTCAAAATGAGTGCAAGATTTCATAAATAGAGCACAGCAAATCATGTATTTAACACTAGTAGTAACGAGCAACTCAGTATGTTTCTTCAGGCTAACTTGCTAGATTAGTGACTAGTGCTGAATTTAATAGGTTTGATAGCAAATTAAATGAAAGTATGAAGATACATAGAATTCGTACTCCGATGGAGGAAAATGAGATATAAGATGACCAGCAATAATCAAACCGAAAGGAATTCTAAAAAATTGACTGTTCCAGTCAATATAGGTACAGATCACATTCGAGGTTCCATTAATGCTCCCCTAACTATAGTACAATACGGGGATTATGAATGCCCCTATACAGGGATGGCTTATCCCATAATTAAGAGGATATTGAAGCGGTTTGACGGTCAAGTATATTTTGTGTTTCGCAACTTTCCATTAAGAGATATACACCCTCATGCCCAACACGCTGCAGAAGCAGCTGAAGCAGCAGCTGCTCAAGACAAATTCTGGCAAATGCATGATTATCTTTTTGAGCATCAGAAAGCATTAGATGACCCTCATTTATTGGAATATGCACAGAAAGTAGGGTTAGACATTAATAAATTTGAAAAGGAAGTAGGGGGACATGTTTATACTTCTTTAATAGACAAATCACTTGAATCGGGAATTGATAGCGGTGTAGCAGGTACCCCAACTTTCTTTATCAATGGAGAACGATATGAAGATTCATGGGATTTTGATACTCTATCTAGTTTCCTAGAGAGGAGTTTACCACATAACACATAGCATGGAGCCATTTTGAGCCTCATTAATTAAACAACAAAAACATCTCTTCATAGGCGGGTTTTTTGCATATGTGAATCTTGCCTGTGGTGTGCTATCTTACATACTTAGTTTCCATAGGCAAGCTTGGAGATATTTCGGATAATATCGATTACAAATCCAGTTAAATGATTCTAGTTCTTGGCAATTCGACAGTCCCGCAAGTAATGCTGTTGACTTGGTTATGTTTACGTGGCTAATGCCATCAATCACCGTATCCAAATATGGATCCCAAGTGAATAACTTCAATTATAAGTGTCAGTTATGCCAGAATATAGAAGGTTAAATTATGGAAAATTGGTTCATTGCATGACTGATGAACTTCCTGTCTTTAGTTATTCCATAGCGCTGCATTAACTGATACATTGAATACATCTGCAGTCTGAATTCAAATGAATTTTTTTATCCAAATCCCTCCAGTATTACATCACAAAAAACCTTTTTTAGCTCCCCTAATAATGAACGACTAGCATAGAATCCACTTTTTGAAGCGATATCATCGCTAGTCCCGACGGGCACGCTATCCTATATCTGTTAGTAATGTGACAGTTCTTATGAAAATGCTATAAAAATTAGTTATGACTACTTTAACGCGAAGCTTATTTTTTACTCAACGTCTGATTTCTTTGATGTAATTTGAAGTAGAGTTATTGTTTGGGAAACAAGTATGATATTAGTAACATGACAAAGGGGAAACGGACGCACAAAGGTACTAAACCTCTGTTAGCCGACGTGGTAGACTTGCCGACATTCTTGAAAACAACAGGAAAATTATCACATGCAGATAGGCAAGTGCTAGTTGAACAGGCATTGATATTGCTGGAAATGTTTTACGTTCACATGCCGTTAAAGCGTGCCATGCATGCGATAGACCCGATCCAGCGATTGAAACTATTAAAGTATAGACTTGCTCAAAAGTCTGAAAAACAAAAGATGAGCGAAGTTAGTTTTCATAACGAGATGACAAGAATTTTTACGTCGCTCCGAGACCTCCATGCTAATTATATGCTGCCATTGCCGTATGGCGATAAAGTAGCTTTTCTGCCATTTCAGATTGAAGAATATTATGAAGGAGAACAAAGGAAATATATCGTTTCAAAGTTAGCTTCGGGATTCAACCATCCAACTTTCAAGCCAGGAGTTGAAGTACAATATTGGAATGGCGTTCCCATTGAAAGGGAAGTTGAGCTTAACGCAGATCGACAAGCAGGTAGCAATTTGGAGGCGCGTCATGCTCGAGGACTGGATAGTTTAACAATTCGTCCGATGACAGTCTCATTGCCTCCAGATGAGGAGTGGGTAGTAATTGGGTATCGCTCCCTTGATGGCCAGCAACTCGAATTAAAACAAAAATGGCTTGTTTTCTCACCTGAGCGAGCATTAGGCTCCGTCAATCCTGACGCCTTAACTAATGAGGCGACAGCCATGGGCATTGATATCAAAACATACATGATTCAGCAGGGAAAGAAAGTTCTATTTGCTCCAGAGGTGGTCGCATCCGAGAAGAGAATAGCAAGAGGTGAAATTTCACGTGCAGCACCGCCAAAGGGCTTCGAGACATCAATGCCTAATGTGTTTAGTGCTCGGAGCGTAGAGACACTCCATGGAACTTATGGCTATATACGTATCTATACATTCAACGTAGATGATGATGATGCGTTTATTTCCGAGTTCATTCGCCTGGAGAAATTACTTCCACAAAATGGTCTTATCATAGATGTGCGGGATAACGGCGGTGGACTGATCTACGCCAGCGAACGTCTGTTTCAGATTATTACTCCTCGCCATATTAAGCCTGAGCCAGTGCAGTTCATCAACACACCCCTTACCTATGAACTGTGCCGTAGAAACTCACCTTCCCGTGATTTGGATTTATCTCCGTGGCTTGAATCTATAGAACAAGCTGTTGAGACTGGTGCAACGTTCTCACAGAGCTTTCCGATAACCCCTGAAGAATTCTGTAACAATATAGGCCAGGTCTATAACGGTCCGGTGGTGCTAATTACCGATGCTCTCTGCTACAGCGCAACAGACATCTTTGCTGCAGGATTTCAGGATCACAAAATAGGTCCTATACTTGGTACTAGTGGGAATACAGGGGCAGGAGGCGCAAACGTCTGGACTCATGACCTACTCAAACGCCTAATGGGCAATAGTGATTCGCCGTTAAAATCGCTACCAAAGGGGGCTGGTATGCGTGTTTCAATAAGGCGTACATTACGCGTCCACGAACGTGAAGGAACGCCATTAGAGGATTTGGGTGTTATCCCAGATTACGTACATAAAATGACTAAAGACGATGTGCTTAACGGCAATATCGATCTAATCAACGATGCAGCAAGTATTCTAGCCAAGTTACCGCTATACACATTATCTGTCGATGTTATCAGCTCTGATACAGAGAAACTTACAGTTAAAACTGAAACTGAAAATATCTCGAGACTAGATGTTTTCATAGATGATCGACCTCAGCTAAGTATTGATATTATCAACAATTCATCTCAATTTGTTTTAAAGCGACCTCTGCACGAGGCACATTTTCTAGAGTTTAGAGGATTTAAGGACGGTAACCTTGTTGCAGTTCGACGAGCTAACTTGTAAAAAAATATCATGAAATTAGATGCGGCCATGCAACAATCACCACCATGGCCCTTCTTTCCTCTTAACCTCCACAGAGCTGAGTGTTGAAAAATTAGGACCAGCTATCTACCTAGAGTTCATAAATAATGGTTAAAGCCCTAGAGATAGAACCCGAGTATGTGCAGGAATCTAATCCCGACGGGCCCGCTCCCTTATCAGTTTTTAGAAGGCGTTCTAGTTACGCTATATGAAAATTAGATCTAAACTAAACTCAGTTACGTAGGAGAAAGATATGCTCAGGGAGACAAGCCAGAAAGGATAATCTGAAAGAATAGCAGATTAGTCGACAACGCATAAACTCTAGCTCG
>DATAAU010000088.1:0-2255 GCA_036259955.1 Nitrososphaera sp.
TCTTCGCTAAAGGTGCAGGGCAAAAGCGCGGTGAATATGATGTGAATATGTTCTAGGCTCATTTCTGAATCAGGTATCATTTCCGCAAAGATCCTCTGCATAACAAAGCCATCATACAGTGGAATTTCCAACATGCAGCTGACGCTGCTACCCTGTTCTTGGTTTCGTTGTCTTTCAAAGGGTTGCTTGAGGTCTACTATCCTTGCTTGCTCTATCATCTTCTCATCATACGTGAAGGATGGCCTAATGTCTATTTTGCAACTTGGAAAAATCTTGTCAATCTCCTCGGCTACTATCTTAATATTTAGTGCTGCTGGTGCTGAAATAGTTTGAAGTCTTATGTGAATAAAGCGAGGAAAATTCAACTGTAGAGAAAATAGAAAGACAGAATATAAAAAAGGATGTATGCATTTCCCAGTTAACAATGATACTCAACGGAAGAGCCTCAAAATATCCAAGATAGAGCATTTCAACCTTTTTGGAAAGCTCCTGCTAGGAGAACAAGACAACATTATGATCTTCCGACGATGCTTCTAATAATAATCTGCGAACTTCAATCATTGGATTCAAATAAATTTTTATCCAAATCCCGATGGGCTCTTATCAATTATATTACGTATGAATGGGGAAGGTCTTTCTCTCAAGTTCTCTGGCGCCCTGATTTTCTAACAATAACAATCATCTAATCTCACTATGATATCGTATTTTAGTAACTGTGAACGAGCGGTTTTAGTCGTGATAATTGCTTGATTCAAATTCGATGAGTGATGGTTTTCTGCTTAATCATGCACCAGCTTTTAACAGATACCGCGGAATATTCTCAGCATATGGCTCTTGCTTCCAGTGACAGCTCCAACAAAAGCCACATCTTACACAAGCAAACTGACTTCTCTTGTCACATGATTTGCACTCGCTATACTTGAGTGTGAGACTATCACTCAAGAACTCATGCATAGTTTCTACCACTCTTCAGTAATGCTATTGCAAGTGTCCTTAATAACATATTGTTCGCTTATAAAATTTTTGAACAGCCATCCGCAATTTCTCCAATCCCTCGCAGCGCCAACAAAGCGACTAGACTCAAAATTACAAATATACTGGGAATAGCTGTGTGTTGTAAAGTATGGAACCAGATGTAGGGTTGTTACATTGCGGGAGCAATTGTTGTAGGTCTAAAGAAGCTGAAGTAATAGATTTAACTATAAGATATGGACAGTCTTTGGGTGAGTTTTAGACAGTTGGTCGGCTCCTTACTTCTTGTGATAGGATGGTAACTCGTATTGATGGATTCTTACTTGTAAGAACTATCTGTGTCAAAATAGTTAAGTAGTCTCTTCACGTAGTGTTAGTATGACATCAGGTAAATACTTTAACAAAGGTGTGAAGACTCTTGATTCTCCTCATCTAGGACATGTGGTACGAGAAACAGAGGACAAGATTGTCGTATTCGGAGGAGGAGATGATAGATATGATATTCCCAAATCTCAAATAAGGTTTACTAGCGGCAACGTTTTGATAGACTTGCCATTATCCGATGTTGCAAAAAGGTACAAGACGAGCAGAGAAGAGCCTCTTCCAACAGGAAAGGCAACCAAAGACCCTTGGACAAGGACTGAGAACATTGACTTAGCGACATATGAAAGGGAGTATCCAAAGTCATTGTTTAACAAAGGCGTAAGAACAGACAATGCAGACCATGTTGGACACGTGGTAAAGGAAACAGATGACAAAATTGTAGTATTTGGACACTATGATTACAGATTTGATATACCAAAATCTGAGATAGTGGCAGCAGGCAGAAATGTTATAATCGGAATAGACTTTCCAGAGCTATTGAAGTATAAGGTAGAAAGGAATGCACCGTTGCCAACAGGCGAGCCAATAGACACGCTTGCTGAAGAGGATCAGCAATAAGTTCCAAATGTAAAGTATCTCTTATTGGCTGCTGCATTTATCATACGCAGAAAAGCATTATCTAACTGGATCTTCTTCGATAGGATGATTTTGCATTTATACTCTTTTTAGTTGAGTTTTTTCTTCTCTTCTTATCTTTCCCATGATTCATTGCATGTTAGTAGCGCATACTATTGAGTATGGTGCGTATCAACGATATGATATGATGTTCTTGCGCATTCTTTCATTTATAACTGAGTTAAGTAATTCTTAGAACACGCATCTGAGCAGAACTCCAAAACGCCTAGGGTAGAGCTTGAATATAAAACACCACTAGTAAGGTTTTGAAATTCTTTGCCGCA
>DATAAU010000089.1:0-11395 GCA_036259955.1 Nitrososphaera sp.
AACGATGAAATTCAAAGGAGCTTTGCAAATGCGATTTCAGACCTTGCGGGAGGATTGGAGGAATTATACGGTGTCGTGAACATCCTCACGGAAATGGTTACCGAGGAAAGTATAAGGAGACAACAACAACAACTACAACAATCTTGATAATTCTCCCCCTTGTCTTCTTTTTCTATATAAGATAGCAAGAAATAGTACTTTACCTGAGCGTCCTTGTACCCGTTAAGTGTCTTGATATAATGGCCTTTGATACGGATACGGATACGGATATAGAGCAAGAAAAAAGATGAAAAGATGAAGACGTCTTTGTTAAGCGGGGTTCTCGTTACTGCTGTCGCTACGGGAGCTGGGGCTGCTGGTGGTTTAGCTTGCTTCTTCCTCAGTTCCATCCTTTCCTTTATCGTTGTCTTCTACTACTGCCGCCCCTACTGCTTCGACTGCTGATTGTACCGCTGCCGTTGTAGCCGCTGGAGTGCTTGTAGTAGTAGTGGTCTCCGTAGATTCGCTTATGGCCGCTTGCTCATTGGCTGCTACTACTTTGGCTTGGCCGCCTTCGGGATAGCCACAGCCGTCGCACTTGTAGCCAAGGTCGTTGGTCACTCGATTAGTTTGCGGATCCGAGCTTGTGGCTGCTAGTCCTGTCGGCCGCAGTCGCCCGACTTTGCAATTAGGGCATAGTTGAAATTCTTCTTCTCCTGCCATAGGGGACAAGCTTGTAATTAGTGAATTTAACTTTACGTAGATCTAATGAGTGTTATAATGTACATCATGAGTATGTTAGACCTATATCGAAACACACACCTATATGAAAGGAAAAGATAGGTATTCTTTTGGTTATTAACTAGCATAAAATTATCATAAAATCCCGTCGACAAATATGAGCTGCATGGCTGTCCCTTCAGGCGCCGCTTTTTTATCACGTTCATGAAGTAGATATCCAACATTTGGTCTATAGTAAGATGTACGTCTGCGTTCAATAGGCCTATTTTGCAAAATACTCATGAATGCTTTCAAACGCATTTAAAGCAGCATCTCCCAAGTTAATTTATTGCCTTTACAGTCTAGGTCTTACGACTTTCGAATTGTTGAAGAAAGAGCGATTTCAATTATTCTTCTCGGTCTCTCGTAACACAAGGGTTAGGCCCTGGCTTGATAAACAAGAATGAGCACCTTAAGGAAAGCTGATTCTTCATATCTTTCGACAGCCATAGAGTAGCACGAATATTCTTATCATTATTGTCGTCATTATTATTAGTATCCGCCAGTCTTCTTTTTTCTCCTTCTATATCAATCTAAAAGACTTCTTCGATCTTCTTAGAAGCTGTGGGTATATGTGGCTATTTCTTCTCTACTACCCTCCTTTCTAATTCTTATATTCAGGGCTATTACTACTACCATCCCCACATACGAGGTTCAAAAAATGCAATTTCTACATCACTGCATAACTCAGCTATAACAATGTCTAACTCATGGTTATGTTCTTGTTGTCTTACCACTTCGTCACGCTCGTTATTATCGTAATCATCTTCATCTTCCTCTGTCGCCACAATATCGGCAAAAAACTTCTCTTGTTCCTCTTCATTTTCCGGTATCTTGAGAAGAGTTGCAGCGATAGATAACGCTTGTTTTGTCAACTGTACTGCTTTTTCATCGCTGATATATACTGGGCCTAGATTAAGCTCACCTGTTCCGCCCCAGCTACTTCTTATTTCCTTACAGTCAATCCTAGGGTCTCCTGACTCTAAAATACGGACTTTAAAGATTCTAGTAAAGAAAGTGTCGCTTTCATCATTTGGGTTTTTATGTCGTGGTAAATAGAGAATCTCGCAATCGAAGCCCTTGCCTGTATGGATCACATTTCTAAGACAGTATTTGTGAGCTGCAATAACGTTTGTTGCAAACTCTATTCTTAACTGATGCTTTTCATCTTCTTGTATTTCTCTATTCTCTTCTTCCTCTCCTAGATCGTTGTCATTTGTTATATCATCATCTTCTTCATTATCATTTTCGATCATTCTCTTATGGTCATTTACCTTATACTGTCGCTTTAGCTGTTGTTGATAATATAGCTATCCAAGCTAGGTCCGTCTTCTTTCTTCATGGATGTTTGTAATTTCTTCCTTCTCTTGATAGTCTTCTTCTCATAAAACGTGGCAATTACAGCCTCGCCATGTTACATCATAATAGTCTCCGTTACTTTAGCCGATTGTGTTGTAAGTGAGGTTAGAGCGTTAGCGTTGCTAATGTATTGATAGTCTCTGTAGTGTTTGGAAGAGTCAGTGTGACATTTGAAGAGAATATTGAGCCTATGTATGTCTAGTTTATTGGAGTCACGCCTGTACTAGATGCCCGTAGTTACAGATAGGTTGAGGTGAGAACGGTAATCCTGACGATGGGGAGTAGGAGTAGGAGTAGTGTTGCCAGTTGTCGAGGCTGATATTGGAGTGGTGATAATAGTAGTCGATGCAAAAATTATTGTTAGTATGAAGATTGCGGCTCCTACTGCTGCAAGATATGTACTGTGTAGGCGGTATTTTCTATTATTATAGGTATTTCAGTGTTTTCATATTACGTGCATCTGGGTTATAAAAAAGAGATAAAGGGGTAAGTCACTTGACGAGAAAAAAGAGTGTTTGTATTCCAGTTTAGAGCAATATGTGTATCGATCTAATATTACTCTGTTTCTCCTTCGTCTTCTACTTCTATGCTGCCTACAGTTGTAGTCATATTATCTCCTAATGCATCCAGGGCTGAGTTGAGGTTCGTCAGTACACCCTGAGTGTCGTTATTCAAAGCTGCCATACATGCTTGTTCTATTAGCTGTGCGGGAGATGATGTCGTTTGATTTCCTCCTCCTGCAGTGGTGGCATTTGCAGTCATAGTAGTAATTTGAGCTGTAGTAGTATTACCTGCAGTGGAATTATTACCACCATCTCCTCCACCTGTTGCCATTTGTGTTGGATCACAAGCAGTTTGTGCACCAGTGGTAACATCTACTGTTGGTGCTGTCATATTGACAGTTGTCCCTGTTGTATTAGTACCTCCTGTGGGGCCCGCTATTTGTTGCCCTATCGGTATGACTGTTTGAGCAGTACCACTATGAGTGGTATCAAATGGTGGGTCTATGCCCGTGCCAATGATTGTCACTACAAGGTTGAAGCCTCCTGTAGTGTCAAATGTCACCGTTTGCTCATCAGTTCCAGAATGTGTATGAACATCTGTCATTGATTCAACTGCCTCACCAGTATTTTGGTCTATGATTTCAAAGTTGTAATTTACATGACTTATCGACTCGCCGGAAGAGGGATCTTGAAAGTCAAGCGAGAATTCTGTATCTTGGCCCGACTCTATCACTGCCGGCTCCCAACTTATTAGTACGTTTACAGATTGATTGTCTGTTGCTACAATTACCGGTTGCTGCATTGTTTCCGTTGTGGTAGTTGCTGAGGCTGGAGCTGCCATAGTTGATGTCGCCATAATTATTGCTAATGTGAAGATAGTAGTTGTTAGTTTGATACGGTTGTTATTCTTTTTGTAGTTATTAAGATGTATCATATCTTCTGACTGCCAAGGACGAATACTATGGATAAAAGAGTTCCCTTGGTATAGAGGGCAGGGGATTAATGCAGAAATAAAGGATCCTGAAGGAAATGTGCAGGGAAACAGGGCTTTCTTGAAGTTGATACTACTTCGATTCTTACATTGCATGTGCGATCCAAGCCGATATTATTGTTCTGTCCATCTAGTATTACTACTGCTACCATCCTAATCCTGCTCGGATAACGATCTGTCGAAGGTATCATAAATACCTCATATGTAACCTTGTTTTGGACTGTGGTTCCTCTTCTCCCTTATTGGCTACTGCGCATGGGATAGGGGCGCGGTAGCCAAAGATTATTATCAATATCATATCATAAAAATTAGTAATAATGATAAACACTTTTAGTATTGCTATCTATGCTAATCTTTAATACATGTATACGTGAATTTGAATTTGTTTTTGGTTAAGGAAATAAGTCAGGCAGGGGAAATAGCATCATGACAACCAAAGATTCCAAGAACACTAATATAGAAAATAAAAATAATGCCGAGTCCTCCTCACTACCGTTTGAAATTAGGGAGGAAGCAACAAGACAATTATCTCCCTCTTCAGCCAGAGCACAAGGGAAAGAAGGACAGAGTGTATCTCATAAGAAGAGGATTGAAGCAATCATCAACTCAGAAAAACTTGACTCAGTGTTAACTGCCATAGGATCATTAAAGTTGGCAGCAACTTACTATGACTCAAAGGGCAAGGGCAAGGGTCAAAAATATACAATCTCCTATGGACGAGGCGTGGGTAGCTCGAAAATGGCATATTCTGACAGGAAGACGGTTGTTACAATAGTAGACGAACACCGAGTCGAAGATGTCATAACTACTATAAGATCAGCGGCAGCAGCAGATAGTGGCTCATCAAGCGCCGGGGTAATAGTTGTCTCTTCCGTAGACGACATTTTGCAGATTTGAGAGAGACATAAGCCATTCTCTTCCATCTTATTTGTTGGTTGTTTTTGCTTTAGCAAGAAAAATCACGACAAAAAATAGAAGAGATGTAAAGAGCTTGTCGACATGTTCAGGATCGTCTTCTAGCCACTATTGTATGAGTTTGGTCTACATACCATCTAATCTTGTCTTTAAAGCTAGACCACCAGTCCAAAAATGAATTTGTGTTGTCTGCTTCAAATAGCAAAAATCCATTGTATTCAGTACCCCATGCATGGTTGTATTCTCCTGCTAATCGTACATCAGACGGTAAGCTCTTTTTTAGATCATTCCATTCTGCACTTGATTTCTGTGCTTCTTGATCACTCATCGCCTTAAATCTATAAAATACCAAGAACGCAGTTGGTGTTGCTGCTGACATATCAGCAGATTATTCATTAGCCCTCTTAATTAAGCTCTTCGTCTTTGACGCAACTTTCCGTCTTCTTATACATATATTCTCACCACATTATGATTCCATCTATCCCATTTCCGGGAAAAATCTCCTTAAATGAATTTCCTATCTTACGCAAACTCTTGCAGTCAGTCTATGAATTCTTGAATGTCTGTCTTTGAAACATAGAGATCGGATATTTTTTCAATCTCCTGTATCCTTTTTGCCATTAATGCAATGGCTATCTTTACTCCATCTGTTTTTCTGGATCGGTTATCGGATCCAGCCTAATGGTAATATTATTTTCCCTATTCGTCACCACGATATAGAATGATTGTGTTTTTGGTCAATTGCAATGGCCTTACTCAGTATAATGTCGCAACGCAGTGTGATAGAGAAATTTTCCATTCGTACGATTACATTAGATTTCTGATCCTGGAATAGTATCCTATTCATTTGCTTGAACGTATTACTTAGCAGGGTGCTACCAGACAAAACTACATGCGGCAATGCAATTCATTCCTGAGAAATGATTTGCTGTCGTCCCAGCAGTAGTCTTAATGCGTCTTCCAAGTCCGGATTTAAGAATCTGTGACCTGCCAAAGACAATTTCTTAGGTACGGCCAAAGTACTTGATGCTATCGTAGAATCCGCAAGCTCTCCAAACATCAGTGTAGCAAGTTTCTGGCTTATTGGGAGCGTAGTTTTACCCTTTATGATACTTGTAAGTATCTTTGAAAACTCCTTCCCAGAAAATAGAGAATTTAACACACAAAAGTGATGAAGACGCGTTGGAATGGCGGCAGCGAGAATGACGTGATGGAAGGCAATGATGATAATGACTTCCTTTACGGATTTGGCGGTGTACCGAATAATGACAACTTAGATGGCGGGGGAGGTCCTGACATTTGCCAGAGTGAACCAGACCCTGAAATCAATTGTGAGCGTAGACGAACAACTGAAGCGATAATATACTTGATGAAGAGCCTAGGACAGCTGTCACTGTGAAAAATACATCGCTTCTTACTTTTTACCTAGGGACAAAAATAATACACAGCAAGGGGTCTTACAACTCTTATTAATACTGGCGGCCAGTATACTTCCATGTACACAACCATGCCGCGGTATTCTTCAATAGCTGCCGCTTTTGTCCTCTTTTCTGCTCTTTTCTCAAACATCGCATACGCGCAGGGCACAGACTACGAGCTGGAAGAAATCAAGCCCGGCGTGTACACGGTGTCAGCAGGAGGGTACAACTCTATGTTCTTGGTGACCCAGGAGGGAGTCGTTGTGGTCGACGCGCCGCCAGCGATAGGTGACAAGATATTTGCAGCAGTGTCAGAGGTCACGGATAGGCCTATCACTCATCTGATATACAGTCATGCCCACAAAGACCATATAGGCGCTGCCAACCTATTTGAAAACGTCACAATAATCGCCCATAACGAAACCGCCAGAATTCTGAATGAAAGAAACGACCCGGATAGGCCGGCGCCGGACATGAATTTCACTAGGGAGATGAACTTACAGATAGGCGGCCAAGTTCTACAGCTCCTGTACCCTGGGCCATACCACCAACAGGGTAGCACCTTTGTTTATCTCCCTGAACACAGGGTGCTGATGGCAGTAGACCATGCTGTGCCTGGCGGAGTCCCGTGGAAACACCTTTCCGTTACTCCAGACGTGCCAGCCTTTATCGAATCGATTGACCACGCACTGACATTGGACTTTGACGTTTTCGTGGCGGGACATGGCCAGACAGGGACAAGGCAAGACATCTTAGTACAGCAAGAGTATGTAGCCGACCTGCGTGAAAACTCCATGGCCGCCTTAAATGAAGTCAATTTCACAGAGGCCACACAAGGCGTAAATGGGAGCAACGCGATGACCGAGGCGTACTTTAATGCCCTTACAAAATCGTGTGTCGACAAGATAGATGCAAAATGGCAAGGTACCCTAGAAGGGGTAGGTGTGTGGACAGATGAGCACTGCGAAAGGATGATAATTAGCGTAAGAGTAGATTAACTTCCTCTTCATTTTTCTACTTCTTCTCAACTGCCGCAAATTCAGCAGATCACTCATCATCCCACTCTAACAGTGACTTCATGAGAATAGATTGAGTCACTAAGTGTCGCTTGTATCATATTTTCTTTTCTTATCGTCGCTTCTTCTACGTCTTAATTCAAAGCTGTCACTCTTTAGCTCTAGTTCTAATTGCTTATAATTTTCTTCATCCTATCATCATGTTACACTCTTCCATCATTACAAAGAATTGATGTGATACACAAAGGAGATACAAGCTAGGTTGAAGGCAAAAGTCAACGATATAGCATAACGATGATGGAAACGAAAAACCACCGGAAGAAGAAATGACTTCTACTACCTTAGATGACTTCTTTCTTACAAAAAACAATGAAATATATTTTCTACGCCAAACTAAGGTATGTTCCTTCAACTATGAAGATATAACTGTATACACAACTCTGGACTCTTCTTCTATGTTTCAAACCTCTTTCACGGTATCCTTGTCTGCATTACCGCAGAGGTTCCGCAGAAAAAGCTTACCAAACTACCATATTGCACTATTTGTCTTGATAATGTGAGCGTGGAGGATAACGTAATGCTCCTGTCTGAAAAATAATTTTCCATGCTCCATTTGACATCTTAGTATAAATCTTGCAAACACGTCCTTTCCAAACAAAGTCCTCTCCAGTTACCTTATGACGCCAATGTGTATCAATATCGACTACAGCAAAGGCTCCATTACCTTCTTTACTGACTTCAATTTTAATCGTTTTGCGATTATTGTGAATCAAGTCATAGCTATCAAAGAGGTTTTGCCAGTTCTTGCGCCAGCGTTCTCGGTCGAAATGGCCAAATTCAAAAACCCACTCTACAGGGTCATGTGCATCGGGATGTGGCGGCCAAGGCCAAACCATATCGGGATGAATTAATGATAGAAACAAATCCACATTCTTTGTATTCCACCCTTTAGTCTCATAATCCACTAATGCTTGAATCTGTTCTTTTATATCATCTTGATGTCCCATTGACAAAGTTTGAGCAGCAGTAGAGAGAACACGTGACTTATAAGCCATCTATTTTATTCTTATTCGACCTTCTCTGTATAGCTGTCTAAACAAACCGGGTTCTATTCTTTCAGTGTTTCAAGCCTCATAGGCAGAATCTGGGGATGTGCCCGCATGACTTTATAAGTTCTGGACCATACTCTCATCTCATATTCACGTCTGGATGGTTATAATCTGAATGGTTCTCCACATTTTCAGCCCATTTCATGATAATCGGGGCCATCTGGTCAACATCTGTCCTGCCTCGCCATACCACGAAATAAGGGAACAGTATCAAGTCTCTTGAGCCCTTGCCAAGGTCATCTATTGGTGTTTGCAATAACTTGTCAATCCATCCTATGGGACCGTAGTCGTTATTATTACTACAGCTAGGGCTCCCGAGCGCTTTCTTTTCTGTTGTTATTGTCGTTTCTTTCCTACCAAGTCAGGATAGGTCTTGGATGAGGACTGTCACGATTTCTTACTTTTTTGTTGCAATTTCGCAAGAGTTGAATTTGAAATACTGAAAAAAGAATAAGCAGCGCCCGGGCCGGGATGTTCGTTCGGTTGTTTTTTCTTCTTCTTCTCCAAACCGAATTTCGAACCCGGGTCGAAGGAGTGACAGTCCCCCATACTAGACCGGATTGCACGATTCTGGTTTCCATTTAGAAGTAACCAGGATCTCTATACTACCCGGGCGCATGTAACCCAACTCTTTGCAAAACCAATTAAAATGTTTTGGTTCTCTATCTTTTGGATTACCATCTCTTTATTACGTTTATGAGAGCGTAATTGTCATTCCCTTCTTTTTGCAATGACTGCCGTACTTGGATCTAGGCTCTGCCATCGCACATCATAGCCTAACTTGGCTATAAGATCTGCATGGCAGGATTCTGGAATGCCTTCCTTTGATAGAATTGAGCAAGCATCAATAAACCTGCTTGTTCCAACCAGCAAGGATTCTAACTTGTATGCTTTGGATATGGGTATTAGATGCATTCCTGCTTCAATGTACTTTTCCCTATTATCTCTTAGAGAAATTCGCCGTGCCACTTCCGTGGGGATGGAATACTTTTGTGCAATTTCACTGATTGAAATAACAACATCATTATTATCATCATCGTCCTTAGTCAACTCAATTTTCAAATTAGGATCATTGACCTTTCTCTCGATAATTTCTCTGTCTATGGACTTCAAATAATCAATAATCGGCTTTACAGGAACGGTATCATTCTTGTAGAATATCAATTGCTCTTTTGGCACTATTGAAGAAAAGGATGATTTTGAGCAAGCAAAATCATCATTTACTGCAATAAAAAGAAGATCTACTTTTTTGTGATTATTGTTGTTAGTCGTTATTGTATTCTTCCTTCTATCACTTGAAATAAAAATATCAGCTAACTTTTGCAGCTTTCTTTCGAGATATTCTTTTGTCCAGAATCCAACGATTTCAAGATAGATCTTTCTGTCATATTTTTCAAACACAAAATCAGGAATGAAAGCGCCCCCATTCGATAGCACCAGTGGGTCAGGTTCCCTCATCAACCTCCATCCAGTTTCGGCTTGCTCAAATCTCTTAGCAAATTTCTCTTCAACTGCACTATCAAAGCTATTATTATCATAGTTGAGAGATGGGGGCTTTGCAACTTCTTCTTTTTCAGTACTGAAACCGTGAGTGAATGAAAGATATGGATCTGCCAACAGTTGTGGAATTTCATTATTTGAGATCTTGAATTCAAATATCTTCCTCCCATCCATCGTTTTCCTTACGATCCATGCATCGAGATGCCATTCACCACCACTACTACCACCATCACTATAACTGCCACGTTCTCTACTTTTATCAGAAGGGAAAATTATCGACGGAAGCAGCTTTGCAAGTAATGTCCCGTATCTATCTGTTAATTTAAAGAGGCTCAATGGTCCCTCAAGTGAACAGATTATTCGATTTTCTTGTTGTTGATGTTGTTGAGGTTGTTGTAAATGATACATCAAACCAAGCCTCTTTACGGTTCTTAGCACACGTTTCCAATTCAAGCCACCTGAAATGTAAAAGTCAAGCTTTGTGCAGTTAAAGAGCAGAGTTTGCATAAGCGACAAATTGTACCATCCCACCAAAGCTTCTGGGCCAATTGTATCAAAGTGCTCAAGTATTAGGTTATCATCCAAATCAATCCACATCGTCTTTAAGACAAAGTCATAAGATGGCAGGTGAAATTTGGAGGCCACAGAATCTGCAATTTCCCGTCTCTCTAGTTCAGATAATGCAAAACCCCGTTTTGATGACTCTTCAAATACCGCCTTTCTGATACGAGGTGGATCGATAAGAGGATTGATGACAGTGTTGTTGGTTCCAACGTCACCATTGCTATCGCTACTTTTGAATGTGCATCTCCTTTCTAGGAGAGCCTGCAACCCTCTCACCAACTTGTAATCGCTACCTGCATCGGATTCTTCTATTGTTGAGATTCTATCTTCAAGTGCTGCTTTCTTCTCTTTGTTCTTCCAGGCTTGTTCAAATTCGTGGATAATTTTCTTTGCTAACTCTATATCCTCTTCTTTGGTGCAAAATAGAGGAAATATCGCTCCGTTTCTAGTTCTGACTCGAAGTAATTGCAGAGTTAGCATACCCTGTTGCAAAAAGAACTTGTTGCTTTGGTTATTTTAATGTCAACTCTACTATGGCCAATAGTTGGTTTGAACTTAATATGAATCAAGATCAGATTGTCAGCCCCACAGTGTTTGTGAAATAGCTTAGATAGGTCTCTACTCTCGAGATCAGGCGGGCTAGAAGGGCCAGACCGAGAAACCCTCCCTACAGTTCTCGATCTGCCCTTTTACATGTCGTCAGCTTCTTTCTATTTCCTTTCTGCATTTTATTGAGTTACTGAAGCCCGAGTACAGATACAAAATACGTAGTATAAATCTATTACTATTTATTCTTCTATTTGAGATGTCTTGGCTCTTATCTGAACTGTTAATATGTATAGCAATCTTATATCTAGGCATACGGAGTTAGTGAAACCTTTTTCTTACTATCCTAATAACCTGCCAATGACGGCCATGACTACGACAGGATAGCAAATAAAAAAGGCATGAAAGGATGAGGGAGTCTGCCAAATACAGGTGCCAGGGTCAGATCCCTTCTCTATTGAACGTACTCGTGCCTTTTGGATCGAAGAGAAAATAGACAGAAGAGAGGAGTTTTTGCAAGCAGTTACAATGAACCTATAATATTATTCCTATCTGCTCTTTCTCAGTCCTCTTTTACATAATCGTAATTATTAGCACTACGCAGCATCTTCAAGGCTCTCTTTCTTCTTGCACTCGTAATCGTTTCTTTTGTTTCGGAAGAAATTATCTCGATCAACCTAGCTTTTTTATACCCTTTATAATTGCTAGAAATAGT
>DATAAU010000090.1:0-6690 GCA_036259955.1 Nitrososphaera sp.
CTTCAAAGAGTTTTTCTCCTAATGCCATAACGAGTTAGGCTTCAGTCGCTCCACATTATAAGAGGTTTGCAATCATATTCCGGACAATACTGTAGCAACAATAACAAGAGAGCAATCTAGATGCAAAGTCTAGAAATGTCACATGGGCTTTATCGCTGCATTGGTAGGAACGGGAGGTGCGCTAAGAGCTACTCTGCTCCAAGGTTTCAACATTGAGAAGATAAAATACATAGCTACTGCTGCAACTATAGCGCTGGCAACAGATGATACTCGAATACCTGTCTACATATCACAGGGCTTTCTGACAGAGCAGTATTTTATCTACATACCCATACTATTCGGAATAGCAATTTCAGGCTCTTTCATTGGAAGAAGGATGGATAGTTATGAGGATTAACAAAGAGCTCTTCAGAAAGATAGTTTTGTTTGCAATCATATTCGTAAGCATAAAGTTCATCATTGATGGATTGTTAGCGCAATAGGAATTATTATTTCTATTAAGCTAGGAAACATCAGGGCTTCTGTTCATTAATGAGCAAGAAATGTCTATGAAGTTGCACCACCACGACTGCCATTGCAGCTATAATCAGCTCAATACCAATAATGATGCCAAACATTATGACTAATGGGTATCATGAATGAGCAATTACCACACACATTCTTCCCAAATTTTGAATTACGTCAAAGATTTAATCAGACTCTCGATTATCTTTGTTTGATTGTTATCGGTTTAAAGGCCCAACTGCTGAAGCAGAAGAAGACCATTTCCTCATCCATTGCAGCAAATCTATTATTGACTCAACCAATTCTTGACCTTTGGTAGTGAGGTTATATTCTACACGAGGAGGAATTTCATTATAGGAACGCCTCTCCAATATGCCGCCTTTCTCTAGCTCCTGCAGTCTATAAGCAAGGGTCTTGCTGCTTATTCCCTTCATAGTCTCTCGAAACTTTTTGTATCTTACTGGTTCAGTAGAGCAACATAGTGGTATTAGAATCTCAAGTGTTCCTCTCTTTGTGATTAAGTTTCTAAGCTTTGCAGTTTCAGACATCAGCAAAGAAGGATTGTAGCCTTCGAAACTACAACTCTCTATATAAATTGGAAGTTCTCGCCTTATACTACGGCTGTCATTATTATTGCCCTTCTTCCTTTTAGTTTCCATCTTTACACTTACTTTCATTGTTTATACTTGATAACTTAAATAGTTTCCATTGTAAAGCATAGCGATGGAAAACGAGCATCAACAATATCAACAAAAAGATATCAAGAAAACAATTCGCAAAACATACGGCAAGATAGCGCTGCAAGAAAGCAACAGCGAATCTGGTTCCTCTTCTTCCTCCTGTTGCGCTCCAGGATGCTGCTCAGGAGGAGGAGATTCCCCAGCACAGGTTGCTGCAATAATAGGTTATGACACAAATGAGCTTGAATCTATACCACAAGCATCAATTCTTGGGGTGGGCTGTGGAGCTCCACTTAAGTTTGCCGATTTGCAGAAAGGTGAGACAGTAGTTGACCTTGGTTCAGGAGCAGGAATTGATGTATTTTTGTCAGCAAAGAAGGTCAGCAATGAGGGTAGAGTTATTGGGATAGATATGACGGACGAAATGCTTGAGCGAGCAAGAAGAAACGCAAAGGAACATGGCTTCACCAATGTTGACTTTAGAAAGGGAGACATAGAACAAAGAATTCCAATTGAAGATAATTCGGTTGATGTTGTAATCAGTAACTGTGTCATTAATTTGACCTTGAACAAGGTAGATGCTTTCAAAGAGATTTACAGAATTCTTAAGCAAGGTGGCGGAAGGATGGTAATTTCAGACTTAATTACAGATACAGCGGTTGCACCAACTGATGCTGATGCTCAGATGTGGAGCAGTTGCATAGATGGTGCGCTCACAAAAGAACATTATATTGACAGTATTAAACAAGCAGGCTTTCAAAATATCGAGGTTCTAAACGAGCAGCTTTACATGGAAGAGGAAGCTAATCAAACGGACGGTAAGCGAAGGAAGATTACCAGCGTGGTGATAAAGGCTGTAAAAAAGTAATAGCGAAATGAAGTTTAGTTTTTCAAGCAGCAAACAGAAAAACGAGCAGCAGCATCAACAGCAGCAAGAAAAGACAATCCTCTTTGTATGTGTTGAAAATGCTGGAAGAAGCCAAATGGCTGAGGGGTTCTTCAATCAGTGCTACGCACCAAAAGGTTATCATGCGATTAGTGCTGGGACTAGACCTGTTTCCCAAATCAACCCTCTCGCAGTTCAAGCAATGTCGGAAGTAGGAGTTGACATCAGCAACCAAAAACCCAAGATAATTACAGAGGATATGATTAAGGCTTCTGCAAAATCAGTAAACATGGGCTGCATAGAGAAAGCGGAATGTCCAATGCTTTTCATAAACAACGTAATTGATTGGGGAATTGAGGACCCAAAAGGCAAGCCCATTGAGAAAATCAGAGAGATTAGAGACAAAATAGAAAGACGAGTAAAGGAAATTGCTGAAAGCCTCCAAGGACAAGATAGCAGCTAAATTAACCTCTTCTCAAAAGAGGTTTGTTGCAGAAGTAATAGGGACATTCCTAGTCGTAGTGTTAGCCACAGGTTCAGTTGTAATTGACTCCAAGTTTGGAGGCAAATTGGGCCTGCCATTTATTGCGATTGCTCCTTTTATTGGCGTTGCAATTGGTGTTTATCTCTTCGGCAAGATATCGATGGCACACTTTAACCCTGCTGTTTCACTCGGGTTTCTTATCACTGGACACATCACGAAATTGCAACTACTACAATATTTTGCTGCTGAGATTACAGGGGCACTTCTAGCGAGTCTGTTTGTGATGTCTGTAATAGGGACTGAAGCATCTTTAGGTGCAAATGCACCAGACTATTCTTACCCTCTTCTCATAGTATTTGGGATAGATATAGTGGCCACAGCTCTTTTGATGGCAGTAATTTACTTGGTGGTGTATACCAAGGGCTTGCGAGGTTTTGGAGGTTTGATAATAGGAGGAATGGTCGGTCTTGATATTTTCTTTCTTGCCTTTATCTCTGGTGCATCGATGAACCCCGCCAGGTCATTGGCGCCAGCTCTCCTCTCAGGCGTCCTTGGCAACTTGTGGCTATACTGGACTGCGACATTCATAGGAAGTTCCACTATTGCCTTTACCGTTCGTAAGAAGCTCAAGAGCGCACATACAGTGAAATAATGTGCTAATCCTTTCTCCTTATGACCCTCTTCTCAATAATTTAAAGGTCGCTCAATTACTGAGCTGTGCTTTATATCGAATGTGATAAGGCATCTCTACAGTTTTTAGTTATAAAATAATTATGTGCCCTAATCCTGAATCTATGCAAGAAAACATTGCACAATGTTATCATATAGAATGATGGTCATCTATAGGTTAAATTTAGGCAACCAAGATTAAGGCAAAGCGAAAAGCTTGAACTACAATGACAAACATATGCTGCAGGATGTGTGGAAGGGTGCTAGATGTCATGGCGGTCTGCATTAAGTGTGGTAAGAGCATACTTTATGGTTGTCCTAGGTGCATGATCTTTTCAGACACTATGATACATATCGATTGCCTAAGCTCGACCGCTATTGTTATGACTCACTATATAGTGCCGCGTAGTTTATGTCCATAAACTGTTTATTCATATACTGACTTACGCAACTATATTGTTAGTAGGAGCAGAGCATAGAGAAATTCGCAAGGTGCAATTTACAGGCAAATCAACATACATTTTGTCGTCGCCAAAAAGATGGATGGAAGAAATGCATCTAAAGTCTGGTGACCAAGTGGCGCTTATTCGAGAAACTGACAATTCATTGTCAATACTTCCATTTATTGGTAGTCTGAGAGAATCACTCAATGAAGTTACTGCAGAGGTATTGCCTGATGATGGTAGCAATACTGTAAAGCGAAAGATAGTGTCCATGTATTTAGCTGGCTACGACGTCATCCACCTAAAGATAAAATCAAGCAGCAGGATTAATCCTGCACTCCGCGATGGAGTCAGAGAAGTCGTTAGACGAAACCTTATCGGGACTGAAATAATTGCTGACGCATCAGATAACATTACACTTCAGGTCTTACTGTCAACGCCAGAGCTTTCTATTAGCACTGCAATAAGGAGGATGTATCTCATTGCTTCGTCAATGCATAGAGATGCTATGTTGGCGCTTAGGGAGCTTAACATGGGTCTTGCAAAGGAGGTTATCAAGTCCGATGATGAGGTTGACAGATTTAGCCTCTATATCTTACGCAACCTTGTGATAGCTATTCAGAACGGAAAAATGCTTCGAGAAATGGGCTTAGAAAACGCCTCTGATTGTTTGAGTTATCGTGTTGCTGCCAGGAGCATTGAGCGAGTTGCCGACCATGCATGTGGTATAGCGGACAAAGCAACCACGCTAAAAGACAAGATACCAGAGAAATCTCTTCAGAAGGTAGAGAAAATGAGCCAGCTTGCTCAGATAGTGCTTGGAAACTCTGTCGAGGCTCTACTTCGGAGGGACTATCAACTTGCAGATAAGACGGTTGATGCTGCAGAAAATATTCGGATACTTGAAGATGACGTTATGGCAACCATTGAAAAGTGCACCAATATGCATGACCAGACAACTATCAGGCTGACCTTGGAAAACATCAGGAGAACAGCTGAGTATGCAAGCGACATTGCAGAGGTTGCCATTAACGAGACGATAGAGCAGGTAACAGAAAGACACAGTTCCAATTACAGAATATAATATTATAGTAATAATAATGATTACAATAGACATAGAACAGGTTAATTCATAACCAGAACTGCAATCCTAATTGAATTTGCATTCTTTTGAGGCCAACAAAGTCATTGTCTGAAAAGGTTTAGAACACTATAGATTCTCTAGGTTGCAATTGACTATAAAGTTACCATGGACAATGAATATCTACTCAGCTCTATATCATCAGGCCATGTCTACGACAACTACGATATCGCATGCAAAAATAGAATCAGACCTGAGCGAGAGAGATGAAAACAATACCCAACGCTATTTTGTTCTCTGCAATTCATGCTTTTGGTGCACATCATATATGCACCGGGTGAACTCAGTTATATGCCCAAGCTGCAGAACTGAGATTATCGAATCTATGCCTATCAGATTAGATGAAAGATTCCTTTTCCAATATGACAGAAAGAGTGGAGTATCATTGCAATTTCTTATTGTGTGACCTATCTGCTGCGATATTCTAACGTGATATGGCATCCACCTATAATATCATAGCTAGTGGCAACAAGTTCTTTCGGCTATGGTCAGGGCGCGTCAAAGTGCATAAACTTCCTGTATTGTCACCAAGCCATTGTCTCCGACCATTCTCTTTATCTGTGGAAGGAGTGGGTCAAGCTTCGATTGTTCGTCTACCACCTCTATTACTAATGGGTAATTAACAGAAATACCTTCAATGCGCAATGTAGATTTTCCACGCCTGCCAAAGCCATCGACTCCGTTTATCACAGTAGCCCCACAGATACCTGCGCCCATCATAAAATCAAGTAAAACATTGTAAAGACGCTTGCCGTGCAGCTGGTCATTCTTCTTTATCCTAATTGTCAGGCACCACATCTTGACTTTTGTCACAATAGCATCACATCACCTCCTCCCCGTCATTTTCATCAATATTATCATCATAGCAAACTGCTCCCACCTCTGAGAATTATTAATGCATTTACCAATTGTCTTCCTGCGATTATTGCACCTATAGAGAAGCCAACATTTACCACCAGGTTTATTGCCATTCTACCAAAGAATCGCTCATCAATGAATCTTGCAGTCTCAAGTGCAAAAGAAGACATGGTAGTAAGGGAACCGCAGAATCCTACTGCGACAAGTAATGTGTATTTTGAATCAAGGTTCCAAGCAACTGCAAGTACTGAGAATACACCTAGAATGAAACTCCCTATCACATTGACAATTAAGACGTTGATAGGCAGAATATCGAATATCAAAAGAGGCGAAGATGCAATCCTGTATCTCAAAAAAGCACCTGCTACAGCTCCGATAGCAATAAGCATAAGCTCAATAACAAGACCTTTCATTTTTTCATCACATGCCCACCATCATTTGTTTTTCAACCATTCTGGTAGGCATTATCAGCGCCTTCTTGGAAAAAGGGCGGTTTAGGCTAGCTACAACTGCTACTCCTGGTGTTCAGAAGCCAAGGCTAATGCCATAGCCTTAGGTAAGAGCCTATGGCATTAGATAAAAATCTAGCAGTAATAATATCAAATGGATATGTCTCTCTGTGTAGTCATTACTAGTATCCAGAGACGACTTGCAGTAACTGAACACCAGTTATTGAGTTATTTTCTTCTAAATTTGGATGTATGTGTAGTTATGCGGCTCCACACTGGTTTTTTTGCAGTGGCTCAAACTTTTTAGCTATGATTGAGGTAACGTATTCACTGATGGAAGGTCTGCTCCGTTCCACTCCCACATTTGAATAGCGGTTCCTGCTGGAGATGCTTTAACTTGATATATCGCTATCAGGTTATCCAGAAATCCTAGCTGGCCAGTTGAGTTTGTGCTAAAAAATGCAACACCAGTTGAACTTCTTGGGTCGTCAGGTCTGACTCCATTAAGGTCAACAAGAAAGGCAGTTGCATTTTCGGGTTGTTCTGCATTGCCGCCATCCTGATTATTATTATTAT
>DATAAU010000091.1:0-2686 GCA_036259955.1 Nitrososphaera sp.
TGAGCAAATGCCAACCATGTTTGTAACAGTCGAGTCTATAGATGACTATATCGGAAAAGCCCAACAGCTTGGAGCAAAAGTAGTGAAGAATAAACAAGAGCTCGATGCAGGATACTATGCGGTAATGGAAGACCCACAGAAAAATACCTTTGGGATATGGCAGGGCAAGTAAATAGTGTCCTGTCATCACTCTTCTATTTTCTCGTATGAGATAATCTGATGTCTTATCTATCAGCTAACAGAATTTGTTTTGTTGTTAATACATTCATGGAAACGGTAATCTGACAAAACGTGAGGTTAGGTTATCCTTGTATTAATAACAGCATAGGATGTAAGGCAGATTCAAAGTTTAGGCTAAGATCATATTAGAAGGAAGAATGTTTCGTGTTGTAAAAAATAATCTGACATGTCTTGCAAAGATTTTAGAATACAATGTGGAACATGAACTTCTATTCTTCAGGATAACCTCAGACATAGTACCATTTGCTTCACATTCCCTATGTAAGTTCAATTGGATGGATATATTCAGAGGTGACTTTGAACACATTGGAAACTTCATCAAGAATAACCGTATAAGAATATCCATGCATCCAGGACAGTTTGTTTTGTTAAATGCTTTAAATGAAAATATACGCTCCAAAAGCATAGATGATCTCCTTTATCACTACAATGTATTTGATTCACTGGGAGTAGATGATTCTCCCAAGGTACAAATTCATGTAGGAGGGGTCTATGGCGATAAACGCGGGCATTAACCAGATTTGCAGATGTCTGCGAATCTCTTGAGCGACGAATTAAAAGAAGGTTGGTGATAGAAAATGATGACCGTCTTTTCAGCCTTAACTAATGCCTTATTATTCATGCAAAAACTGGAATTCCGATTGTCTTTGATAGCTTTCATCATAAGCTGCTGAATAATGGCGAGGGGCTAGCGAAAGCAGTTTAAAGCGCTAGTTCCACATGGAATAGAAAAAAAGATGGAATATTGATGGTGGATTATATTGACCAAGAAGAGGGAAAAAGAATCGGTACACATGCTTATGCTCTTAAGGATTCATCATTTAGATACTTCTTGCGTCATATAAAGCAATTTGACTTTGACCTTATGCTAGAGATATAAGGCTAGGAGAAAAGCGCTCTACAAGAAGTCAATAATTGATTCTTTGTCTTAGATAGAGCCTACTGTGCATGATAAGAGCAAGGGCTATTGCTGTTATCTGACTAATCGTATTGTCGACTTTCATTCACGGTGATGCAAAAGTATAATGAATGTTATTTGCGAAACACTGGCATGGCTCTGTGTGTATTTTGATAAATGGTCTTATAGCTCAGCGTATTGAACCCCCTTTAGATGCAGGAATCAAACCCCACTTGGATCCCGCCTTCTAGTTACACCAGGCCTCAATTCTGAAGTTTTTATGTCGAGTTCCTCTGGGTCTGCCTAAGATAAAAAAGTTCAAAAAAATGGGCTCAATACTTACTATAGGAAAATTTGAAAAATTCGCAAGAAATCCATGACAAAACAGACCTCTCAACTGACTTGTTCCAAGCGAACATATGTTGGCAATGCTTTGACACAATATGGCTTGACGTTGAAGATAATGCCATTTCTCGTCAGACAACATTCTAACTGATAACCGGTCTTAATTTTGCATTCTGATCACTGAATTATTGTGTCTATTTTTGAACATTTTCTCTCGAATTCCTCTAGGTCCTTGTTAACATCAATTACAAGCAATCAGAAATGAAGTATATAGTGAAATAGTTATGCCATCCGATGAGCTCTTTATTCAAAATCATTTGTCATGTTCCTATTCAACCATTATCTTGTAGTATCTGGAACTTATTTTACTTCGCGCTTCCTGTTATAATGTGCAGCATCATTAACCTGTCTTCCTCTCCATTGAATTGACTTGATGTTGATTCGTGTTAGCAGAGGAAATATACTATAAGTGTATGCTGCAATTAAGAATAAGCCCCCAAGAAAACACAATACAGAATAAAGGGGTACCAATCGGTGTTTCATTACACCCTTTATCCCTGTGGCAGCTATTATCAATAGGCATAATGACATGTTAAACCAAAAGATGGTGCTTTGCAAATGTGGCGCTTGCTCCCTATTTGAAGGGGTCAAGGAAATATCATACGTCGGAACAGAATTTTGAATCTTCTGCTGTTGTTGTAGAATTGAACTCAACTCACTTGAATGTACTTGGCTGTCAATATCCATCGCAGAAACGGTTGAAGGTGGCTCGTTATAACCAGAGCTGTTCGATAGCACCAGTGCTGCTGTATTATATGGAAGGAGTAAAAAAGGTACTATAATCATTGCAAATAATATCAGCTGCTGTGAAATGACTGCCGATTTACGTTCAACAAGTGCGGGTATAAGCGTGCGATGAATTCCATGCCACAAGGTAGAAAGATCTCTCGACCATAAAGCTGACACGAGGCTATCAATTTTGAACATCTTCATCCTGTAGTGACTTCTTTTGAGTAAACTACCGAAAGCTCTATCTTCTTGGATTTCGCTGCTCACTGCTTGGAAGGTACCAATTTCTTCAAAAACAACCCTTCTTATCATAAAGAAGCTTCCCATTACAAATGCAACATTCGATTCTGGATCGTTAGCTTCAGCAATACCTCGGTCAAATATTACAGAAAATAAGTTCCAGACAGGCATCAC
>DATAAU010000092.1:0-2554 GCA_036259955.1 Nitrososphaera sp.
ATACTCTTTGGGTCTGCGCTTCCAATACAGCACGGCTGCTTTACCTTCCCATATGATCAAGTGACAGTATAGTACATGATGGACAGTCCACAGGTACTGTTTCAATACTCCCCTCATTAATCACCCTCATTACCTTTCATAGGAGCAGTTTGTTTGACAGGGTTGATTACAAAGTCTTGATACTTTTTCTTTATCGCAATTAGGTTGTCGACTACCTCGTTTCTCTTCTCTCCATACGGTAGCCAGAGCCACCCTTAGCAAAAGGTATGCGGAGTTGGAAGCCCATTTTGTTTACCTTTCCTCATTATTCGCATCCGCCCTTTTCATATGTGTGTGTCTGTCAAAGCGGTCATCGGGGTGTTTGTAAACCTTTGTCACAATGGGCCTGTTTGGATCACGATGACCGTCAAGTCGCTAAACTACATGAGTGTCCAGGATTTAGTAGAAGGACATCTGCCCTACACCGAGAAATCTGCTGATTGCCTCGATTGTGGCTTTTGCATTTGACAAGACGGTATGTGCTTCTGGAATGAATAGAGAATTACTGTATGTAGGTGTTTCCGATGTCAAAGCCATTGCGCTTGTTATGGGCACATATCCATCTCCTCCTTGACCCGAATCATAGGGTAAGGAGAAGCCTTGTTGCATGAGATAAATGGGTCTGCGCTCTGTTATTGACGCGTGATAACTTGTTCTATAGTGTACTGTGTCACATGTGAGTTGATTTGTACCACAAACTAGGAGAACATCTTGCCTAGGTAATCCCTCTCCCAGCTCCCTTTTAAATTCCATCGCATTTATAACAGCATTTCGCATGTCTTTTTCCTCAAAAGCCCAATCATTTTTCAGATATGTATCCTCTGCACATGATTCTGGTCTGCCATCCGCGAGCAAAATGGCTCTGTTTCTCAAGTAAGATTCATCTGGCAAAAGTTCGTACATAGAAGGAAATTTAATAAACAATTCCTTTCTCCTGTGGTATAGAGTTTTTCTACGCTCAGTATTATTATTATTTTTCGTGTCATTATTAGGTTGCCAATAGGTACTTGTCGGGTAGTTGTGATAGGCAGAGCCAATAAACCTTCTGCTGTCTATTTGTGGGTGGAGAATAAAATAAGCCACGGGCGAACCCAAATGTGGACAGCCAATGTAAGCAGCACGCCTAATCGGTGCTCCGCTTAGAGATGCTGCTCGGGCTATTATCCCTCCCATTGAATGGCTAATTATATCAACACCATCATCGCACTTGTCTTCTATCTTTTCTTCTATGAACTTTGCAAGCAGTTGGCCAGAGATCTTGTTGGATTGCCGCCAGTCATAGGGAAATATCCAGAAATCAAAATTTGGCCTGTAGCCCCATCCTAGAATTGATTTTATCAGGCCGTCATATGCAAAAGGTATCAAGCTAGTTGCGACTACCTTTTCATCATTATCATCGTTGTAGTCTGCCCTGAGACGAATGTTGGTTTCTAAGCAATGAAACACTCTATCAAGCTTCGCCTTTATCAAAAACTCGTGTGGCATTAGAGGCCAAAAGTGTTCCAGAGAACCATCTTCTTTTCTGATTGCAAGCCTAGAGGTTCTTATGCCTGGGACAAAAATCAGTGGTCTTCTTTTTGGATTCAACAGGGTATCATCTGTAGCTTATTTGTTATATGCATTGAGAATACTGAGTCCTCGATATCTTTCTGATAGTCTATTGCATTATTGTACTATTGTCTTTTTAGAGGACATTTCTATTTCGCAAGAGGACAATAACCATATTGCAAGAGAATTCCAAAACCGTTACAGATTTTCAAAACCAAATAACTAAGGCAACACATCAATTGCAGATAACTTTTCCATTCACAAAGAGAGCTATTAATTAATTAATTCTGTGTTCATCGACTTTAATGTGGAGGACTGAAGGTTAAGCTGCCGTTATTATACTTCCATTAATAAGACGGAGATTCTTATCCAAATCCTGATGGGTTCTATCATCATCAGTTCTTTTTGGATGGGTTCTATTGGGCGATTATGTAGAAATCTAGCAAATTGATTGGTTTATTCCTTTTTCTACTTCTACAACGTATGCATGCTTTTTTCCCTTACGAATGAAAAGCAAGAGTCCCAACAGCACTTTCTGTAACATCAAGTAACTTCTTCTGACCATGAGAATGAAGCGATAATTTGCCCTCAGTCCAAAATTAGACAAAGATGGATTTATGCATTATAGACAGGCATTATCTTCTCTCCACTAGATTGTAGTGGAGTCTGGCTCTCAACATGATAAAGGATGTTGGCAGCCATATGGACAAATTGAGTTTTGAATTTCTTTATCTTGATTAACGGAAACGCAGAGTAGATCAGATTTAATCACTCTTTTTTATTCGCAAATATCTTTGTCTATCAATGTGAATAGTTGATGGAACTTCTTCATAGCAGTTATTATATGATATATTGCTGCTTTATTGATATATAGAGAGAGTGCAATGATGATGATACTAAACATCATTATATCTGCAACAGATAAGGCATTTAGTATTGCTTTCAGATGGCTAGATCAGAATCTTAT
>DATAAU010000093.1:0-4437 GCA_036259955.1 Nitrososphaera sp.
ACATATGCAAGCGTCTCATCTGGGTTTAACACGACATATCTTGGATTATCTCCGACAGGGATAGTTTTGATTATTTCATGTTTGTGTGAGTCTATGACTGACAAAGTGTCATTTTCGGAGTTTACAACAAACAACCTTGCACCATTATTAGCAAAAGAAAGACTATGAGAGATATTCCCTGAATCTATTTCCTTTACCACTATATTTTGTTCCAAATCTACTACAGAGATAGAACCCCCTGCCGTGGTTACATATAGGACTTGTCCATCTGGTCTTACCTCTACGAACTGTGGTCTGGGACCAATGTTGATTTCGTGCATAAGAGTACCGTTTGAGTTCATAACGAGTATCCTTCCTCCAATTGCATCGCTCAAGTACAAAGTATCGTTAAAGAATGCAACATCTTGAGCAGAAACTTGTGTAAATACCCTCTCATTCGTTATCTCATTGATCGTAGTATTGAGCATGAAGATGGTTCCAGAATCTCTGTTTCTCGTTGTGATATAGAGGGTCTGTTGGTCTTCTGAGAGTTCGATATTCTGAAGTTCCCCATCCAACGTGATATTTCTCAAAACGGTGTTTGTAGCCAGGTCTATAACAGAGATATTATTAGAATTCGTGTTTTGTACATAAATCAATCCAGACAAGGAACCTGCGGTCAACGCGCCGAATGAACCAAAAGCACCGGTTGCAGGAAACAAAGTATAATTCCCTGACAGGACGCCTAAGGTACTAGCCAACATTACTAAAGCTGTTACTCCAATAATTCTGCCAATAGCTTTAACCAAAAAATGGTACTCTCCTTTCCTTATCATTGTCCCCATCATCGACCAACATTCACAGAAAATATACGTATGAGTATTTGTACATTTCTTATAATTGTTGGCTTGAGAGTATTTGAATAGCCTGCTGAAATTCTTCCTCCGAAAGTGGGGGTATGTTTGCAAGTTTTAAATTTTCTTCAACATGTTCTGGTCTTTTCTGACCAATGAGAGGGGCGATAACTGACGGGCTTGATCGAATTACCTGTAACAGTTTGGCTATAGGATCAGTAGCATTTCCATAACTGGGGATCTGGCTACCAAGGAGCCTACCTTGGAAGAGAGGTATGCTAGTAAATATACCGATGTTGAGTTTTGCCGCTGCTTGCAGAATTGTGAGATTCTCCTCGGAATATACTGACTGGTTCCTAAGCAAAAGTGCTTCGCTGTATGCAAGGTTGTATGGAAGCTGGATAAACTTAAAGCCATGGTCTTTGCCTCCGACACTCTCAGCGCACTTGACTGCTTGCTCGAGCGAGAGGTATTCTGGACTTGCAGGAGAAACTCTAAAGCATGTCCAAGTTGCCATGCCATAATAACGAATCTTGTTTTCAGCCCGATATTTTTCATAGATTTCAAATGCTTTGGCAAGCATCTCCATAAATTGTTCTCTGCTTACATCCTGGTACCAGCTCTCAAAAGCATTGTGAATATAAACCAGATCGATTGTGGAAAGGTGCATGTTTGTGAGCGATTTGTCGATGCACTTAGCAAGATAGCTAGGCTTGATGACATTGTAACCTGAGCTAATGTCGTCAGCAGTTATCACCTCCGTCTGGATATACATCTTATGCATGTATTCCATAACATCGATGTTTGGGTAGTCGCCGTCATTTGTGATATAGCCATTCTTGGTAGACACAAAGACCTGATCCCGAGAAATCACACTGTCATTTACAAGCCCTAAAAGTGCTCTACCTATGCTTTTTTCAGACTTCATAGCTCGGTAATTTATTGCGCTATCGATGACATTGATTGAGCCTGATCTGATTGATTCATAAACTGCATTTTCAACAGCCCGATCATCCTCCTCACTCAGTTGGCCTAAGTATGTCCCCATGCCTAGGCTTGATAGGTGGAGATTATCAAACAATTTAAAGTGACTTCTGGGCTTTCCTTGAGAGAGGGCGTAATTAGTATATTTCTTAGTGCCCTCAGGTGTTGCATGGCCCTCAAGGATTTCATAGGAAGGGGACGATGTTGACGAGGTCATTAGTTTTCTTATCCTGCGATGTAAATAATAACGAATCGAATTTTATTACATGCTAAAGTTAGACTTGCCTTTTGAGACAATGTAAATATTCAATATCACGAATAGCCTTTCTGTTAACCCTAATGACATTCCGCCTTCACAGAAGACTTGAGAGGCTGATCATCGGCGATATAATGTACAATGTTGTGCATTCTTTTCATTTATAGAATATAACTCATAGCCAGCATAAAACCCGTAATCCTTGAATATGTTACAGTCGAAGCCATTGCAGGCACTATATTGTCGATACTCTCAGGATCTTTTCTCAATGCTAGGGCTGATTTTATAGCAAGAGGCATCGATACAAAAGTGATTAGGGAATAAACTTTAGTTAATCCAAAAAAGATACCTCCCGCAATCAAGGCATAGGCCGCAATTATAAAAATGGGAAATATAGTCGAAGCTGCCTTCCTTCCAAATATTATAACCAGGGTGCGGCGGCCTTTTGACTTATCTGCTTGATAGTCCGGAAATGAATTGATAAAGAGGACTGTTGCAGACAGGAGACCGACTATTGCTCCACCATACAGAGCTGCTAGATCTAACGTGGCGTTTTGGACATAAAGCGATCCAAGCACAATCATCGCCCCCTTGATAGCTACGAAGAGCTCACCTAATCCCGCATTTACAATTTTTGTTGAATAAAAGTAGATGGCAGTGACTGCAAAGCCAAGTATTATCGCTATAGCTATCCCGCGTACTATAATAAAATATGTCCCTATAGAGGCGCCTAAGACCAGAAATATTAGTCCAGCTATGTATACAGTCCGTGGCTCCAATAAATTTTCTGGAAGGACCCCTGTCCCTCCACTGAACTTTGTTCTTTTCGTTGAGACATCAATTCCTCGCTTGTAGTCCCAATAATCATTAAGTAGATCTACACTTGCATGCAAAAAAACCACACCAATGTATGTTAAGATAGCATAAAGTGGATCTATGGTGGAGTATTTCCAGTAGGTAATTGCAAGGCCGTTACTGACTGCAATTACTGACGCTAGGAGAAATCTGATCCGGATAACTCGTAGCCATGTAGAGAGCACTTAACTCTTGCAATATGTAGATGATCTTATTACTATGTTTTTTGAATTCATTGAGGAATACACCTATAATACGTTATACCATTTACCGTAACATCATCTATCCGAAACTTTTTCTTCCTTCCTGCTACGGCGCTTGCGAGATCGGATAATCCTAGCTTTAGCATAGAATTATTTACAATAGACTCTGAAATACCAGTTGCTTGGGCTATCTCTTTTGCAGAATAGCCTTTATCTGAGTTTCTGCACAGAAATTGCGCAATGATTGTTCCAACATCTTTATACGCGTCAAACTCTGCAGCATCTATAGGCATATTATTCCGACAACAACAGATTCTATAAAGTTACGGCTCTATTACACCTGTGCTTTCAAGCGGCTTTCGACCCATAAAGCCCTCCTCCTTTCCATGCCAGAACTTGATCTTATTTTCCCCTACTTTCCAGCACAGCCAGACCTCCTCATCGAACCTCCTTGAAGGGAAGTCGAGGAGTCCCTCATCTACGCTTTTTATTATCACCCCTGTCGCCTCAAGCTGCTCTATTGCTTTGTATAATTTGGTGACAGCGGTATTAAGCTCTTGTTTTTTCTTTATAAATCCTTCAAAAGGACTGCCAGAGTCAATTACTGCCTGGATCTCCTCTTGCAAGGCAACAACATGGTTCTTTTGCGTTATGATATCTTCAAATAAACGCTTGACTTCAGGCAGCGCCTTGTCAGCAGTCTGTGGCGTATACAGCGTAAACATTAACCGGTTTTGTTCATTTTTGAGATAATTTATGCTTTTAGCGCCTGAGAGCGGAACAGCCTGAAATATTTGAAAGAATCGTTATGTTATTGCAATAACATGTATGAGTCGCACCCCTAAATTTTGACAAGAGCAAGAGATATGACTATGATATGAGTCATGGCTTCTCCGATAAAAGCGCTGAAATTAAGCTGTGAGGAACGCAAGAAATAATCATGAAGTGATGTTATAGCGATCGCTAATTTCTGCCCCGCAAAGCACGCCGTGGATCCTCTAAAGGTCATGTGAGCTGAGGTGTCACTATATGTTGGGAGGGATACCCTCCCTCTCTTCAAGGTGTTGCAGCTCTTAAAAGGAAGCATACATTTCTTAGTTTCATGGTAGAACCCACGCTTGAAACTGAGAAGGTTATGCCACTGAACATGAATGCTACAGAAGAACAAGAAAACCCAGTTCCGTTTTTGGAGGAGGAAATAGAATGTCCGCGTTGTCATGACAGCATGATGCTATGTTCTGACTTTGACAACCTATATTATGTCTGCGAAGAATGTGATTTTTGTCTCTATACAATTAAGAAAGCT
>DATAAU010000094.1:0-9304 GCA_036259955.1 Nitrososphaera sp.
TGTCATCAAGTTTAGCAGAGACACCTATCCTTACACTTTCAACAATTATGACCCAAACCAAGGGCGTATTTTGATTGCACCGCATAGTCCAGACCCAGTCTTCTTTGGCATAAGGGGCGAGAGCCCAGATATATTGAAGTCTGCAATCCCCGTATTGCAGCCAAAGGAAGAACTAGACGGTTGGACTGTTTTTCGCTCAAACCAAGGAACAAACATGCACCTACAAAAGGAAATCAGAATCGCCACTGTCAGGGCATATACAGCAGGATATGTAAGATGCAACGTTAGCAGCAAGCCACGTGCAATTGAAGGCGGTCACGTCATTTTTACGATCAAGCAGGAGGGTGCGGAAATGCCTGCAGCGGTCTATGAACCAACAGGGCTCACAAATGTAGCAACCAGGCTTGAAGAAGGAGACGTCATCGAAATTGGTGTCGGAGTCAGAAAGGGGACAACCAAACACCCCAGAATTCTAAACGTGGAATATTTGAATGTGGTCAAACTTGCCTCGGTTTATGAAATATTGAATCCATTGTGCAAAATGTGTGGCAAGCGTATGAAGTCAGAAGGCAAAAATAAGGGCTATCAATGCGACAGATGCAAACACAAAGACCGAAATACGAAAAAGGTTCTGGTACCACAGGAGCGTACAATCAAAACGGGATTATACATCCCAACACCAAAAGCACACAGGCATTTGACAAAGCCGCTACAGAGGTACGGCATTGAAAAGACGAAGGTCATCTTTGAAAAAAGTAGTAGCGAGGGGTTGATTTGAACTTACGGCCACCTGCAATTTTGCAAAAGTGGAAACCGCTCTGCGGGTTATGAGCCCGCCGGGATAACCTGGCTTCCCCACCTCGCTGACAGCATGTTGACACAAGGGGAATATATCTCTGTCTGTACTGCACGATCGAGAAAGAAATATGCTTAGCAAAGAGTATCGTAATTTTCAGTCTTTTAAAACACGTATTGTCTACCAGTTTGGGTGACCCCACAAAGAGAGTTGCGGTCAATATCTCGACACAAGTAAGATGTTGAAATGATCATTGAAAGATACGTATATACATATTAGATAAAATGGGGCAAGATTGCTTTTTACTTATCATTCTGGTGATTCCATAAGCAGAAAAGGGAGTACAACTTACAACAGAAATGATCGAATAGGATGTCATATGCAGAGTAATTCAGAATTATTCAGCTGCACGACAGGGGAATTCTCGACTTCGACCAGAGATTTGCCAATCCTTAATAGTAGAAACGAACAATGCCTCATTTTTTCAATTGTCGGGCATGTAGCGGCCTCCTACATCTGGCGGGGCGGGAGGATTTATTATTGAATTTTAAATGGCTAGATTTATTTCCGTCGCTGCATATTGTCAAATGGACAATGAACGCCAAATCACTCGGTGACATCGATTTTGAAAAGCGCAACGGTCTTCTGCCGGTGGTAGTGCAGGATAAAAAGACCAAAGACATTCTGATGCTAGCATATGCCAATAAGGAAGCCCTTGATAACACCATTAAGACAGGAAATGCTTGGTTCTGGAGCACTTCACGCAACAAATTGTGGATGAAAGGTGAGGAATCGGGTAATGTCCAGCCAGTGTCAGAAATATTGGTCGACTGTGATTCAGATTCTATTTTGTATATGGTGGATTCAGATAAGCCAGCGTGCCATACGGGCAATCGATCTTGTTTCCACAATTTATTAACATAGCCCAAAAATAGGGCAATTTTTTATGTTATCATATCCTTTTTGTTAGGATCTACGATGATTATTGCTGTTTAGTGTTACAAAACATAATCAGCAAAAAATTTAGTAAAACTAAAATGATGCTTAGTGAAGTTTTAATCATATACTAATCGAAAGGGAGAATAGAATACATGGGAAGTATCAAATCGCTAAAGTGCAGAGAATGTCTCAAAGAATATGAACCACAATTTCGTTATGTATGCGAAGAGTGCTTTGGCCCTCTAGATGTCACATACAAGGAATTAACTATAAGTAAAAGTACTTTTGAATTAAGAGAAAAGACGTACTGGCGTTATTTCGAGCTCCTGCCGATTGCAAATAAAAGCAATATTGTAAGCCTGAATGCAGGTCTGACACCGTTACAGCATGCAGACAACCTAGGCAACAGGCTCGGGCTGAAAAGTTTGTATATCAAGAATGACTCTGTTAATCCAACGTTTTCATTCAAGGATAGACCTGCGGGCGTTGCAGTTTCAAGAGCCAAGGAGACAAGATTAAAGGCAGTTGGTTGTGCATCTACGGGCAACCTGGCAGCTGCAACCGCTGCTCACGCAGCCAAGGCGGGCATGTCATGCTATATCTTTGCACCGTCGGACATCGAACATGTTAAGATCGCTCAAGCGCTTTCGTATGGCGCAGAATTTGTTGCAGTCGAGGGCACCTATGATGATGCCAACAGGATCGCTTCAATGATAGGAGATAAGAAAGGCATAGGTGTTGTTAATATTAACATGAGGCCATACTATGTAGAGGGATCAAAAACGCTCGCTTTTGAGGTTGCAGAACAGATGGATTGGCAGGTACCAGAGAGTCTGATAATCCCAGTAGGAAGTGGTGCTATGCTCAACGCTATTTGCAAAGGTTTTGAAGAGCTTCACTCGCTTGGTCTGATCGACAGTCCCAAGAATATGAAAGTGGTTGCGGCACAACCGCGCGGCTGTGCGCCTATCGTCAATGCATTCAAACACAACAGTGACGAGGTGATCCCTGTTGAGCATCCAGAGACGATTGCGAAAAGCTTGGCAATAGGAGATCCTGGCGATGGTATGTATGTTTTAAAAAGGCTAAAGCAGTACAATGGCCTTGCAGAAGAGGCAAGTGATCAGGAGATCGCAGACGGAATCATGCTACTTGCCCAAACAGAGGGAATTTTTACAGAACCTGCAGGGGGCGTGTCGGTTGCAGTACTCAGAAAGTTAGTGGAAGAAAACAAGATAGAGAAGGATGAGCGAATCGTCTGCTATGTGACGGGCAATGGTTTGAAAGCTACAGAAGCGATTATAGGTCTGCTGCCAAAACTAAATACCATCAAGCCTGATGCAGCAGAAGAAGTTTCAGCAATTATGAGGGGATAATATTGGCAGAGGTTGAATTTATAGTTCCTTCAGTATTGAACAAAGGACAAGGAGAGAAAAAGATCTCAATTCGAGCTTCAGATATGCAGGATGTCTTTGCAAAAGTTTCAGAGCAAATGGGCGATGACTTTAGGCGAAAGGTGTTTGATCATAATGGTAAACCAAGGTCACTTATCAATATATACATTAATGGCAAGAATGTCCGCTTTACTAGCGTAACGTCTTCCCAACTAAAGGATGGGGATTCTATCTACATTCTGCCTGCTGTGGCAGGAGGCGCTGAGTTGACAAGTGAGGAGCTTCAACGCTACTCTAGGCAAGTAATGCTTGAAGAGATCGGCTTTGAAGGCATGGAAAAAATAAGGAATGCAAAGGTATGCGTAGTAGGAGCAGGCGGCATAGGAAACCCCGTTGCTACGCAGCTAGTGGCAATGGGTGTAGGTAAAGTGCGTATCATTGACAGGGATGTTATTGAAGTTACCAATCTGCATAGACAGCATCTATACACTGACGACGACATAGGCCGCGTCAAGGTAGAGGCTGCTGTAGAGCGTTTGAGTAAACTAAACCCAACTGTCAACGTGGAACCAGTTCCAACATCTGTAACTAAATATACTGCGGAAAGCCTCATCAAAGATTTTGATATTGTTATTGATGCATTAGATAGTGTCGATGCCAGATATGCTCTCAATGATGCGTGTATCAAGCACAATATTCCACTGATCTATGCAGGGGCGCTTGGTATGCTAGGATCAGTATGCACAATTCTCCCAAATAAGACTGCATGCCTGCGCTGTATGTTCCCGGAGTTAAACGAAGAGGAAATGCCTGCCTGTAGCACTGAAGGTGTGCACCCGTCCATACTGTATCTAGTTGCAGGTATACAGGTATCAGAGGCAGTCAAGATGATCACAGGCAGAGAACCGACACTGGCAAACAACCTACTCTATATTGATCTGAATGAGCTATCATTTGAGCGCATCAAAATGTTCCGCCAAGAAGAATGTCCGTCGTGTGGAATTGCGCGGAAGGAAAGTAAATTGGCAAACAATGAGTTGATAATTGAAGAGTTATGTGGAAGGGATAGGGGCAAGCGTACGTGGACAGTCACTCCTACAGAGCCTACACCTATTAACCTGAACTCAATGGTCAAGAGTGCTGAATCACTTGGCTACAAGGTTAAGACAAGGGGAAACCTCGGTATAACTGCAATCAATTCAGGCAGGATGTCTGTGAGTTTTCTTTCAAGTGGAGCTGCTACAATCGTTGGCGCAAAGGACAAAGAAGATGCAGTTAAGATCTACAAAACATTTGTGGAGCACCCTTAGCCACCCATAAACTCCATCATGCTTGATTGAATCTTCTTTTCTTCCTTGAAGATCAACTTTAGTTCTAAGGCTATTGACTCAACTCTGCTGCGCAAATAATCATTAATTTTGTATTGCTTGCACATATCAACCGCAATACTAAGATATTTTTCAACAGCTCCCCTCGTCACTGTTTGGATCAATGCAGAACCGCATTCAACGCACTTACCCATCAGAGGCATTCTCCGGAACTTAGCACCACAGGTAGTACAGCGAAAGGTCTGTGAAGAATAGGATCTCATGTTACCGATTATATCAGGAAGAATGTGTGTAGTGAGCACCATTGCGGCAACTTCATCAGCGTCTACTGCGTTTATCAATTTTGCAGTATCAAATTGCATTTTCAGCTTCTCTTCCATAGTGTTAAGAGTAGAATAGGCGCTTCTCTGTGCTTTTGTCACGAGTGTATTAGTTAAATGAGTGAAGCCATAATCATAGAACTGACGTACATCACCTATCCTATTCTTGACTGTCTCTATCATGTCAGCTACGTCGGCAGCTTTGGCCTGCTTCCATGTGGCTTCATAGAATTCAAGCGAGTACGTGTCTGCAACATCTACGTTGTGTGCCTGACGCTGAACCTCATATGGCAGTACAATAGGCTGTATAAGTAATGGCGCGTCCATTAGCCCACCTATCTTGTCTGGCAAAAAGTCGTAAGAGAAGTTCAAAAATGCGTCCATTATGAGCATCACAGAATCAGCATCACCATCACAGTCACGGCGCTTGGCAGAGTGCCATATTGGTGATGCCAAACAAACCTGTGAATCAGCAAAGCCAATTATCCTTCCCACAATGCCTACTGATGTATGTGGTGCTAGACCTACAATCAAGTGGCCAACAAGGCCATCAAGGGAAGACAAGCCATAAAAGGGCTCTAAGTCATATAATTTAACAAGTTCTTCATCAACATACTTTGCTGCATTCACAAGGTGCTTTGCAGAGTCACGAGGGATTATTACATCCTGCATCATCAACTCTACGATCTGATCTGGAGAAGTCAATTCTCGGCCAAGATAATCATGCGTGTATCCAAGATCTCTTAACTTATCAATGCTGACAGATATCCATGCAGGCTTGAAGTGAGTTAGCGGCTCATTGGTTGCATCGAATCGGATGGTGCCGTCCTTGAAGGCATGAAGTCCATACTTTTGGCGCAAAATTCCCTTTTCCAAGGGCTCTGCGGATCTATGTGTGCTCATAAGCGACTTGACTCCCTTGAAGGGCTGTTGAGGATCTACGCCAAGTTTTTTCTTTGCCTGCTCTAAGGCAAACTTGAGTGGAAAGTTGACTGAGGAATAAGTTCGGCCCTCTTTTCCACAACGCACACATTTTTCACCCTCTTCAACTTCCTTTCTGCATACAATACACAGGTTGCGTAGCATAGCCCAAGCGCCACACACTCTACAATGTGTGCCAATAGACGGCAACTTGCATCTATCGCAATATCTGTTCGCTATTTGAGTATAGAAGGAGTCTTCTTTACAGGCCTTTAGGATATCGCGAGTTGAGCCACCTTTTGGTCCAATTGGAAAGAGGACATGTACAGGCGGCTTCATCTTGCGCTCAGCAGCCTTTTCTGGCCTGCCGACTCTTACAGCAATAGCAGAGGAAAACTTGGACATTACGAGAATACCAGATATCTTGTTGACAAATTCTATAGCATTGTTAGATCCAATAGGGGAAGGCCCAGCTAGAAGCCTTTTCAACGAAATTGCTTGATTGTTGTCGTCAATGCAGATTTGGTCGCCTGCTATAGAATGAAGTACACCTAATCGCTCTAAGATATCTTTTAACTTTGTATCAAAAGACAATGGCATATCATCACCAGATAGCCTGTCTTTTAGGTACAATATTTCCTCAATAGTTAAGGAGTCCCAGTAAAATGAATACCTAGGATGCAATGGCAATCCAAGTTTTTCGCTGATTTCGAATGCTTCGTCAACTGATGGCAGAATAAATGAGTTTTCAGCCATTTCAATTAGTCTCCTCGTATCAAGGTCACTTGACTGCATTGTGAGCAGCTTTGAGCGCAACTGCTGCCTCCATATTTCTTCTACAAAACTTGCAGGTGGCAACTGGGCGTTATTTTCAAGAAAGTCCCCGTAGCTTATCAGCATGTCTCCAAGATACAAGATCTTACTGAGATGAGAACGGATTCTTTCGGCCTGTTCGACTGTAGTCACCTGTATCACTTTGCCATCATCTAGCCTGACGACTGGCGGTTCTATAGTATCGACAAGTGCCACAGTAGATGCTTTGCCAGGGATATCCATTTTGATCTGGGTGCCAACAACGATTGCATAGTTAAGTAGGGCTGGAACTGCCGGATGTATCCCTACAGTTGCAAAGCCAGTGTTATAGCAACGACCATAACGTAAGCGAAATCCGCCTATTTTTTTTGACATGGAAAGTACAGGCCTACCTGTAATGACCTCTGACATTCTATGATGTGCGGCGTCATCATCGCCTGTCTGGATTGCTCCTTTGAGTTCTTTCAGCCAATCCCAACCATCCAGATTTAGGGTCTCCACTAACTTCAATAGTTTCCTGCTTCTGCCAATGAGTCCATCATTCATGACTCTAAGTGTGCCTCCCCGAACTCTGTCAGTGCCAATTCGACGCATGTTCTTATGCCCTACCACTTCTACAGGATCGGTATCAACACCGTCTAATTCTACTGGCAAGTTTGAAATACATTTGACAACATCTTCGTCAAGAACCTTGAACTGGAAGCCCATAACTTCGCGTTCATAGATCCTTAGCTCTTCAACGAACCTACCAGTTTCATCATCGAATGAATTTGCCATGTACCTGTCAAGACCTGCGACTTTTCTTGCATGGTCAGCAATGAGCATTGTTAGTGCGGCTTCTGTGCCACCCGCTGATCTAATAGGACCAGCAAAAGAGACCGACAAATATCGAGAGCCATTGATGTTGCTCTTGATCGTGACATCAGATATCCCCTGTAGAGGTGCAACAGTCACGCCTTCTGTGACTACCGCTAGAGAAACCCTGACGGCATTATCAAGCCGAGTTTTCAGATCGCCCGTACCATATTCGCCGGCTGCAATTTCTTCCGCTATTTTTAATGCCGCTTTTTCCTTAGTCGTCTGTGATAGAAGTGCACGCAGTCTGTCTGCAATATCTATGTTATGCATCTTTGCAACTCTATCCGCCAAGTCATACGCAATCTTGGGCTCGATTATATCTGCCGCATCAATTCCTCGTCGCCGAGCCTTTAATGCATGTTGATAGCCCTTGTTAACACCCTTTAGGATCGCCTGCTGATACTGCCAATAAAATGCAGGCATGCGGACATCCTTTAGACGGAGTTCAGCTTCCTCTAGTATCATAGTCATCGTATCCTAATAGCTTTCATTATTGAGGAAAATTTTTCTTGCCAGTTGCCCTCCTTTTCTATCATAGTACCAATAACTATAATGTCAGCTCCTGCCTTGGCTATCCTACCTGCAATTTCGGGTGACTTTATCCCACCGCCTACTATGATTATACCGTCGTATTGCTTTCTTACCATCGCCACCATCTCTGGTGGAACATGCTCAGCTGCACCAGAACCGGCTTCTAAATACACAAATCGCATGCCCATATACTGGGCCGCTAGTGAATACATAACAGCAAGATTGGGTTTATGGAATGGAATTCCTCTAGCTCTACCCACAAACCAAGCAGCTGTTCCCTCACCAACTATAATATATGCTGTTGGCAGGGGCTCTATTGCATATTTCTTGACCGTCAGTGCACCTAATGCTTGGGCTTCAGTAATAAAATATGTATTCTCTGAATTGAGAAGTGAGCTAAATAAGATGGCATCAGCTTTTGGTGATACACCTGTGACGTTTCCTGGAAACAATATTACAGGCACGTTAATCGTCGATTTTATTTCACTGACGATTCTTGTTAATTCTAATTGATCAACTGCCGAAGACCCGCCAACTAGAATTGCAGAGGCTCCTCTTTCCTCGACTATTTTCGCAATCGATGCAGCATCTGTAGAATTTTCAGAATCAATTAATGGAAGACAAATTGTGCCGTGGTTCTTTATCTCATCTTGAAGATATTTTTCGACCTTTCCTACTGTCACTCCCTGTTAGAAAGGAAGAAGTCATTTTAAAGTTTGATGCTACTAACATTCTAATAGGACTGAGCTATACAAATTTGTATAGCTAGCATGGATGATATAAATTCTAATTCTAATGCCCTTTATACTCGACTTATTGCAAATTCTATATTTACACCCCGACAGATTTCAATAATATTGAATCAGCTGAAAGGCTATAGCAAGCCCGAAAATATCAGTTCAGGAGCATATTATAGGCAAGTAAAGCAGTGTAAAGAGAAGGTTAGGTCCCTCCTTTTTAGTATAGTACTCTTACAATCGATAGGAATAATGAAAACAGACTCCTCGGTGATGCTAAGTAAGTTAGCAGAGCAGCTATCCGTGATATTCTCGCTGGATGATAGTAGTGATGTTGTGCCTAAAATCAACCAAGAGGACGTGATGTATGTGATAAATGAAGTGATAAAAAGAGCGTCTTTGCTCTAACACGACCTTATAGTAAAGTATTAAATCACGGTGTCCGTAGATAATACCGTGACATGATTATAGGCTCGACCTCCCTTGACAGTGACCTCGTGATATTAGGGATCTTTGCTTTTTTAGGAGGGCTGGCAGGCATGATGTTCTATATCAAGTTTAGAACAATATTCGAAGAACGCAGATACAAAACCAATGAAGCAGTTATTGAAGCAATAGTTCTAGACTATACCCGTAAATTGCGTGAGTATGATAAGGTGATCTCAGA
>DATAAU010000095.1:0-16014 GCA_036259955.1 Nitrososphaera sp.
ATCAAGCCTTATTCCAATTGCTCTTTGTTTTTCTTTATCTATTATGATCTGCTGGACATTAGCATTAGTTAGGATTTTTCCTCCTCTTGATTCAAGGTATCTTGCTAAAGCAAGTGGAAGATTGCTAAAACCACCCTTTACAATTGCATTTCCTGTATCCTGTATTACTGTTGAAAATAGATAAGATACTTGGCCTCCTCCTGCATCATCAGGAGAAAGACCTACAAAAGCCGCAAAGCTTCCAAATAGCACCTTTGCCTCTTCTGATTCAAACCATTCACTACTCCACGAACGCATCGACTGTGTGTTTGATTTGTATCTGTCAAAGGCTTCAAGATCATTATCCATATGCTGAATAGCGGATGATAAAGGAAGAGGTGGAGAATTAGTTGAAGAAATGATAGAGTCTTTTTCTGACATGTACTTGTCAAACATCTTTTTCCACGTAAGAGCATCCTTCCTTGAGTATCTTTCAATACTCTTCATAGTCCTTTGGATATCCTTATACATGGAAATATGTCCTCTGCCATCGGGAAAAATATGAGAATAAGATATATCATATGACTTAAGTTCAAAACCATATTTGTCGAGGCTTAATTCTTTGGGAACAGGTGACAAATTTGCGAGCTGATATCCAAAGGCATGTACATCTGATTTGAATCCTGGCAGTGTAATTTCCTCAGTTATTGTCATTCCTCCGATTGAACGATATTGTTCCAATACTAGGACTTTGAGTCCAGCTGTTGCTAAATAACATGCACATGTTAAACCATTATGACCGGCACCAATAATTATTGCGTCATATTCTTCTGTTGCTGTTGTGAATGAGAATGACAATAAGAATCCCTACTCTCATGTCTCTTTATAAAACTACCAATAGAAGAACCTAGTGTTGATATAGCAAGACAGCTGATTTCTTATTATACCTACATCTTAATTGGTCCTGTCAATTCGAGTCCACCTTTTGTAGTTTTCTCTATTGGAACCCTTCGGGCCCTTGTTTTGTATCAATAAGAGTCTATAGAGGAGTCACATACTAATTATAAACATCGAGATCAAAAATTGTATAAGAACTAGACCTGAGTCCTTTTAGAAGGGATGAATAAGCAAATTAAACCCTAAGCTATTCCCACAAAAAGCTGGCTAAAAGCAATGCAATACTAATAACCCCTGCGGACGAAGACAACAGCATAATAGTGTTGATACTTTTGTCTTGTATTGCCTGCGTGTGACCACCCCATGTACTGGTCTATCAAGACAGAATCTTCGAGTGATTTTGATATCTCTATTGCTGCTGTGTGCCTTCTTACTTAAGGGTTCCAAGGTTTCTTTAACAGATCTCTTATCTTGCGTTTATCATCCCCAGGTACAAGTGGATCCTCCAATAAGCGAGGAAAATTCAGTTTCTTATAGCGATCATATACGGCGTTTATGGTACGTGCAGATAATCTCCTACCTCTGTTCTTTGTGCCATAACTACAAAATAACGCTGCATTTGGATTACCAGCGAAAGGGTGCCCATTTGTGAGCCAGTCCTTCAAACTAGGATAAGAGCTATGGAGTCTCATGTTACGAGTCCTAGTTTTTCCGTTAACCATAATTCTAGCAATTTGATAACCTGAGTCTGTCCGCTGAGCAATAACATCCCTTATTTTCAGTCGGAGCATTTCATGAGGCCTGCAGCCAATATCTCGAGAAACTGCATGCCAGCACCTATCTCGACTAGAAGGACAATATTTGTAAAATAAAGCATCGTCTTCCTCAGTCCACAGATCAGTTGGTTTGTAAATTGATATTTCTTTTCGTTTTAACTTTGGAATGTTATCCATGACTGCAGGCTTTGGCCTTTGTCTTTGTGGTACGTCAGGAGCATGTAACCATTTGAAAAAACGCATTAAGATAATACGACAAAACTCGTATGTGCCTACCCATTTATGCATAGTATCCACGGATTCAGGCTTTCTAAAAGAGTCAAGAAAATCGATAACGTCTTGCCTTTGAATGTCATAAAATGACTTTGGCTTATGAAACTCTGCAAATCACTTCAAAGTGTGGTTAGTACAGATACAATAAGAATCAGTTGGTGCCACCTCTGTCTGCATGGCCAAGATATACTTGCAAATAGTCAGACAGTTCTCCCTTGATATTTTTGTAAGTGCTGTTTCAAGTGAGGAGGAGCACCCGCTGTTATGGTGTCAAGTTTACGGTCAAAATTTGGGTCGTTAGATCTAATATCTTGTAATTTTTACTAGATACTGGCCTTTGCAGTTCCATTCATTCCCTACTAGCCTGTCTGCAGGTTAATAAGGTACAATGCTAACGTACCTTATTACATGGCAGAGTCAACAACTCCAGCAGGATATAATTACACATGCAAGGAATGTGGAGCTTCATTTGAAGCAATGGAAGATTTAACAAAGCACTGTAGGCAGGATCATGCTCGTTCGCAATAATTTCATAATGAATCGAGAGATTAGGATTCTGTATTGACGGATCTAAAAAGTAAAAACATAGGCTATTAAACCATGATCTATTTACATATTCAGTACCGTTTGCCTTAGTTTCCTGCATGCTGCTAGCTAGACCGTCTCGATTGCTAAGTAGGCATGAAAAAGGGGAAAGCAGGCCAAGTGGTCTAATTGTACAACGCCATAATGATACTTGTATGTTTTTATCTAATAATGTAAGGGCGTATTGTACATTACCAACAACAGAATGCGAGGATAGAATTTACATTATCATTATCGAGCCTTATGTATTATCGAGGAGGAAAAGATAGGTGTTTCTCTTGTTAACAAGCCCGCTTACATAATAGGCCTAGAAAGAGTATAGCCGATAAATAACAGAGTGCATATGAATAAAATACCTTATGCCAGAAGACAACAATAATAAATTTTCTGCAGGTCTTGTTTCCAGTACCTGTCAGTTCTGTGGAGAATCTTTTGATAGAGGGACAGACTTATCACTCCATTACAAAGAAGTACATTCCGACGAAATAGGCAAAGAGGCATAACTAGAGTCATAAATTGAAATTTTTTTGAGGATAAGAAAGCCGAGAGACTGTGACTATCAAAGCTAACTAATGAAGAGGACTGGTACTCGTTCCAGAAGCAGCAGGCTCCAAGGACTCCTTTTTGTATGAAAGCTTGAGCCAAATTGGAGTAATTATAGTAGTGGCAGCAACCATAATGATTACTGCCGTGTAGATATCGTTACTCAAAGCACCTGAAGATACTCCAACACCTGCCACAATTAATCCCACCTCTCCTCTTGATACCATACCGATTCCAACTCGCATTGCCTTTGGTCTATCCTTGAGAAAGATTATGGACGGCAAACCTGTCCCTATCAATTTAGTTAAAACAGCAATCACTATCATTATTCCCGCTATGAAAAGTACATCTAGATTCACACCTCTCAAATCTACTTGAGCTCCAATAATAGCAAAGAACAATGGTGCAAAGATAATTTGCAGTTTGTCAACGTATTCATGTACTTGCTTAATAATCCTAGTGCTTGCTACTGCCATACCAATTGCAAATGCTCCTACAATTGGAGACAGCCCCAGAATCGCTGCAACTCCCGCTGCTGCGAAAAATGTAGCAGTAACAATGCCTTCTAAACTACCCTTTGACTTCCACAATCTTTCAGTATGAAGAACCCGGGGGATGACCAATACTGAAACAATCAATATTGCAGCAAAAGTGCCAAGTACCTGCATTATCAAAAGCGTTATGTCAAGTATGGCGGGCTCTGTATTGCCAGTTTGAACCATTGTTACTACAACTGACAGCGCAGCAATTGCCAAGATGTCGTCAACAATTGCTGCTCCCAAAATCAATCTAGCCTCTTTTGATTGCATTCTGCCAAGCTCTGTTAATACTTGAATAGAGATTGCGATGCTAGTTGCTGTAAGAGCTGTAGCAATCAGTATAGATTGTAAGGCCTCAATTCCAAATGCAGCAAAGGCATAAAATCCAACAAAGAACGGAACTATTACGCCCAGTGAACCGATGGTAAATGCAGCTACTCCTCCCCTGAGAAACTCTCTAGGGGTAATCTCAAGACCAGCAATAAATAAAATGACGACGGCAGCTATTTCGCCGACATGTCTGACTGTTTCGTCTAAGACTACTAGTGGTTCACCATTTATCAAAGGTAAAGCACCTAAAGCAAATGGGCCGACAATTATACCAGCCAAAAGCTCGCCTAAAACTATTGGGAGTTTTATTTTATGGAATAACTCTGCCATTAATTTTGCAGCAAAGAGCAGTATTCCTAGTGATATCATCACATGAAGAAAAGCTGACTCGACTGCCATAGGACAACAATTCTTTCCAATTCAAAACAGTATATGAATCTCGCTACAAGCCCACATAATACCATTAATGAAGTGAGCCGACAACAATCCCCAAGCTGTTGGTCATTTTTTCATATCATAGAATCTATTTCTGCGGAGGCATCTGAGAAGAGGAGCTCCCTTCCTCTGTGGGCTCTGAGACATTCAGTTTGGCACCAAGTCTTATGATGAATGGCGTAATGAACGTAGTAACTATCGTTACTACTCCAAGTATTGGCAAAATCGAATTTGTGGTAGCTCCTACGTCTTGACCTCCCTTTACAACCACGAGAGATAGTTCTCCCTTTGCAGATGCCATTCCCAACCCTGTTCTAAGTGCAGTAGTATTATCAATTTTGGCCTTGGATAAGATGCTCGTGACTATCAAGAATTTAGAGGCAAATGATGCAAGAATGAGAATTGCAGCCGGAATTATGAAGATAGGTATTAATGATATATCCATGAGAGCGCCTATTGAGATAAAGAATATAGCGCCAAACATATCCCTTAGAGGAACTGTCATGATTCTGGTAACCGATGCACTTTTGGATTCGGCAACCAATACTCCTGCAAGAAAAGCACCAGTAGCAACAGACAAACCCAACCCTTGAGCGATAAACGATAATCCAAAGGCAAGTGCTAGGATTACTATCAGCAGTAGAGTGTAATTATTAGTTCTTCCAACTCTGTCTATTATTGGTGGCATGTATTTTGAACCAATTACAAGAATGCTTCCTATGAAAGCACCAACAACCCCAATTGATATAGCAATACTTACTATGGAAAAGTCATTGCTGCCGCCACCAGCAGCCGCTACCGACTGAAGGATTGCTAAAATGCTGATTGCAAGGATATCTTCTATAATTGATATTCCAAGTAGCAATAAGGAAGACTTATCTTGTATCAAGCCCAGCTCCTCTAGAACTCTTACAGTGACTACAGTACTGGTAATAGACATTGCAAGGGAAAGAAACATCGAGTCAAAGAATGAGAAGTCAAGGTGTTGAGCAATAAAGAAGACTATCATCAAAGTTCCAATAGCCTCGGCTAATGCTACCACCAGTTAGATGCGACCAACAGCTCTCAGTTTGGTGACTGGAAACTCGGTACCAACTACAAATAGGAGCATAATAATTCCAAGTTCTGCAAGAAGGTTGATTGTTTCAAGGCTGCTAACCAAAGTAAATGGCGGGGTATACGGGCCTATTACCATGCCGGCAAAAATATATGCTATAACCATAGGCTGTTTTAGCTTAAACGCAATGGCAATCATTAGAGCAGCGACTAGCATAATAATTGCTAAATCCATTACCACAATGTCTGCAAATTGATTTTGTCCGCTTGGTATAAATGGAAAAAGAGAAGGTAATGGAGAGGTATCAGTAGCTGTATGGTTCACTGAGTATTAGATATAATTAAAGAAAAATAAAAGGAGTCTTTCCGCATTTTACCAGACAAGAGTGTTTTTCCGGCTTACCTAACACTTCTTATTATTTATCGTCTTAGAAAGTTATCAGAATGGTGATGCAAATTTTTACGATAACGAGATGTGCATCTAATACAAGGTATACCTTCTTGTAGTCAATTCAAGATATGCATACAAAGCAACTTGTGCAACCTAACCAAGCCTTAAGTCTCTATTTTCTTTCTTGATATAGTTAATTCGCAGGTCTTAAAACCGTGATAAACGTAACGGGTCTTATTAAGACAAATTCAGTTTTGTTCATGAATGCAAAAATAGCCCGGCAAGTAGCATCTTACTATGGATTGCTTTAAGTGAGAACTCATTTTCATATTGGCTTCTCACAAATATTGGTGATGTCATTATCTTTTGAATGTCTTGGTCGTTAAATTTGGTGAAAAAAAGATTTTACCACACCAACTGCGCTTAGTGCAGAGTTATTACACTTATACTTCTAGATTTATTCTATAACCATAATATACATAACCTGTTATTGAGGGAGTATCTTTTTTATCTAATACTGTCCAATCACACATGATGTCTGATACTGGTTTCACATGTCCAAAATGCGACCACTCCTTTCCCACGGCTGAGCAGGTTGCGGAACATCTTAAGAATGAGCACGCAGATGGAACGCAGACTGAATCTACTAAGCGTATGATATGATTATCCTCCATAACACGTCTTATTCGTGTTGTAGTGATTTTATTTGTACATAGCTGATGCTCAGGAAAATGCTATCGTATTAGAAGATGGTTTCGTATTCTAGCAACAGACAAACCCTCGCCGGGATGTATTCTGTTATGCTCTAGACAGATTTCTAATCTCTAATTGCACCATCTTGATATTAGGAAGGAGAAGTAAAATTCTAACACTATTATATCTACCCTTATGGTAAATGTGCAGATTGCGGATAAAATTAGCTTGTGGGTTTAGCATCGAGATCTCTTGCCTTCATTTTCATTCTCGAATCAGTTCATCATAAAACTCACTTTTAACTACATTGCATATTGTTTCAAACGCAAAGTCACATCTATCTTGTACTAGAAGAGATTCGTTTTTGGTTGTGTTGGTAGAACCTTCTTGTATAATCCATTAATGCTATTCTATGCAATATCACTTGGTTTGAGCGGAGATGAAGCGAACAAGAAGTCTATTGGTTCATCAGTTGCAAGCAATATCAGAGATGAGGAAATCACAAGAGAAACCATCCCAGAGTCAAGTTCCAAAAAAGAAGAAAAAGGAGAGATGAACGTTGATGAACAGAGAAGCTGACAAAAACAGCAGCGTTGAAAGAACAACTATCAAGCTAATTTCAGAAAATAAGGCGATAAGATTAAACGATGCGATTATGATCGCAGGCTTTCCTGGACCCGGGCTCGTTGGCTCAATGAGTGTGAGCTACATTATAGAACAGGCAAAAATGCACCAGATAGGATATATCGATTCAGACTTCATAGTTCCAGGCGTAATTTACATAGGAGGAAAGTTAAGGCATCCATTTCGCATTTATGCAAATGATGAAGGTACTGCATGTGTTCTTGTATGCGATGCACCAGTAATTCTATCGGGCATTCGCTCTGTGCTAAATGCAGTAGTTATATGGGCTAAAAATAATGGTGTGCGAGAGATTATGGTTTTAGAAGGCATGGCTATGCAGGGGGTTCCGGAAAGAAGTAGAAAACCATGGGTCCTATCAAATGAGGGACAACTGGATGATCACGGATATCTGAGCCGTATGAAAGACTCAAAGGCAGAAGCCAGCCCACCTGCATTTATTTCAGGGGTATCAGGTGGTCTCTTGGCAGCATGTCTTTCAAATACAATTCCTTGCACTGCACTCTTGATACCATCTACTACGGGAATTCCAGACCCAGAAGGAGCAGCTATTTTGATTGAAAAAACAAACGAGCTTGCCAACAATCCGTTTAAAATAGATGTGCGTCAGTTGAGGACTGAAGCAGAAGCGCTCAAGCGCCATTTGCAGGAACTGATCAATTCTGTAAAAAGGCAACAACAAGATCAGCAGCAACAAACACAGCAGGGGTCAGGGGCTGGAATATACAGTTAGTCAATTACATAGAATTAATCTTTCTTTCTATTTGGTCGGAATAGAATTACTATACTAACATTATGAAAAATAGTTGTTTGACGAAAATGCTATTTTTATTTGAATTAGTTAAGTCGTAGAGAGTAAATAAAAATGTTAATTAGTAAACTTACCAATATTGAGTGAATGAATAACGTGTCAACTGTAAATGCTGAGATTAGTATTGTGCCGATTGGTACTTCTGATACAAGCATGAGTAAAGAAATAGCAGCAGCCTATGATGCAATTCGCAACTTAACGAATCTCAAAAAGGTAACTCTCACTCCAATGAGTACTCAGATAGAATCAGACAAACTGGATGATATCTTTCAAGCAATACTCGCTGCTCATAACTCTGCCAAATCAGTCGGAGTCAATCGAATAATCTCTACAATCAGAATTGACGAAAGGTTGGACAAACCGAACGTCTTGGATGACAAAGTTCAATCTGTAGAAACAAAGGCAAGTTAGATGAGAGAATAATCGCAAACTAATTTGGATTTCCGGAATAATATGTGTCAACTTCTCTATCACACAAACCACACAAAGATGTTATGCCTTCTTCACTTTAGTTACCGTAAGGAAAAAATTCTATCCAAAACACACACTGCCAGGGATTCTTTGTCGTAGTGAATATGATATACGAGACAGACAGACACACATGTCTCTCTCTATGTGCACGTTGCCGTATACTATTAAGCAAATAGAACGCAATCAAGCAAAAAAACATTATAGCCTATACAATAATCGAGTATTTTTAGTAGCACCCTCATAGGCCAAAGGAGTGGGGAATACTTCATAGTACAGAAAAATTGAGAGACGCAGTAGTAAGAATTAGAGACCCGACGCACAGGATAGCGTAAACTTGACTATCGGGGATTATTTTCCATTACTTCCTTTATTGGATGTTCAAAAGTATTTTTTTAGACGCTTTTGTTCATCTTGCTTCATAGTGCTCCATAGCTTGATAGTTTGACAAGCTTAGACTTGTCATCTTTCTCTGCACCTCAAATATAATTTTCAATAGAAGAGTAGAGTATAGAAATCTCCTTTCTTTTCATTCTGATTTATCGCATTGAATGCTGAATTTTCTAGTAGGCAGATTCCTATGTCATGATCACTCTGTTATTTGTCCACTATTTGTCATAAGACTAAAAAGGGTTACAAGATTTGCTCTGCAATTTGAAGTGTACCTCTCACAGTATGCTCCTCAGATTCAAAGCATCTGATGCCCCGATCCCTCAGCGCTTTGGTAGTGAATGGACCTATCGAAACAACCTTGGTAACGTTATCCAACTGCAGCCCATCTTTAGATAGTTTTTCCATAATTTCAAAGAATGAATTGACATTTGAGGCGCTAGTAAAAATAACCACATCAACTCTTTTTTTCGATAACAGATCACAAAATTCTTTCCATATGGGCTCAATCGCCCTTGTGCGGACAGTATAAAGGAGAATTTCGTCGACATCTATCCCCAAGCGGATCAATGCCTGGGTGGCAAAGTCGCTTGCAGCAGCGCTTCGAGGAATGATTATCTTTTTTCCAGATGGTCCTACCCCAGACATTAAGTCGACTAGGCCGAATGAAGAGAATTTTTCTAGCATCAGTCCAACTTTTATGCCACGTTCTTCAAGGCTCTGCTTTGTCTTTGGACCTACAGCAATCACGTTAGTAGATTTTAGAAGTGGTAATATCTTGTCGCGACCAAGATCAAACAGAATATTTACTGCGTGTTGACTCATGAACGCGCAATAATAGTGCTTTTTCTTGCGGAGTTTATCAAGGAAATCATCTACCACTTCGGGACCTCGTGGCACTATCTCTATGACAGGAAGTGCTATCGCCCAGCCTCCTTGCGCTCTTACCAGCTGCAAAAATTCTTTTGCATCTTGCTCACTTCGAGTAATTGCAAGGGTTTTGTTTTTTAACTTAGGCATGTATGTCACTTTATCTTGAACCAATCAAGCTTATCGCTCAATCCAGCGACCCGTCCTATCACAATTACTGCAGGAGGCTGGATGTTGGCTTTCTTTGTGAGTTTTGCAATAGTGCCAAGCGTACCCTTGACAATTCTCTGTTTATCCGTTGTGCCACTTGCGACAATTGCAACCTTTATGCTCTTTTTCATTCCAGCAGTTATCAAATTATGTGAAATCTGATCTAGTTCGGAAATACCCATCAATACAACTATAGTATCCACTGCACCAGCAAGTTTGTCCCACCTGACGACCATCTCCTCTTTTTTCGCATCTTCATGCCCCGTGACTATGGCAACTGAAGAGGAGTACTGACGGTGAGTGAGTGGAATGCCAGCGTATGCAGGCGAGGCAATAGAGGAAGTAATGCCAGGAACTATTTCAAACTCGATCCCATGCTTGATAAGATACTCAGCCTCTTCTGCACCCCGCCCGAAGATGAATGGATCTCCACCCTTGAGTCGCAATACGTCTTTACCCTTCTTTGCATATTTCACCATAAGCTCATTTGTCATGTCTTGATGCGTGGTAGGGTCACCAACCATTCTCCCAACATAAGCTTTCTCCGATGCTGCAGGTATCTGGTCAATTATCTCCTTACCTACCAGCCGATCATATAGTACGATATCACATGTCTTCAACAGTTCCATTGCACGCAATGTCATCAGTTTGGGATCGCCGGGACCGGCTCCGCAAATAAACACCTTACCTTTCTTCATAGTTTTTTGTTCCACTCATCTACTGCTCTGCGCCAACCCTCTGCCAGAGCCATCGCTCCTTGCTTTATTAAGATATTTGCCACTGTGGAACCCAGCTGTTCTGGTTTGCTTGCTCTGCCAGCTTTTTTGATGTGAATACTTTGCTTGCCATCTGCAGAAAATACACTTGCATAAAGTGTTATTTTATCATCATTGGTTATTGCCACCGCTCCAAGTGGAAATCTACAGCCGCCTTCTACCTTTCTTATCAGCGCTCTTTCTGCAAGTATTGCTATGCGCGAATGACGATCCTCTATCTGCCCAAGCATGTCAGATAGTCCTGTTTGATCACGCCTGCATACTATGGCTATAGCGCCCTGACCGGGCGCAGGTACAAAATCTCTGATACTAAAACGCTGAACAATAACATCCTCCATGCCCAATCTGGAAAGGCCAGCCTCTGCTAGGACCGTTGCGTCATATTCGCCGGTTATTACCTTTTTTACTCTTGTTTCCACATTACCCCTTATCGGTTTAACATTGAGATCTGGCCGGGTTTTTGTCAACTGTACAGCTCGCCGAAGGCTGCTTGTGCCAACGACTGAGCCAGGTGCTAGATCTTTCAATTTTTGCCCATTGTCGGTAACAAGCACATCGTTTGGACTTGCCCTCTTAGGAATGCATGCCACTAAAAGATCATCGGACAGATCCGATGGGACATCCTTGAGGCTATGGACGGCAAAGTCAACCTTGCCTTGTTTGACTGCTTCGTTCACTTCTTTCTCAAAGATTCCCTTTTCATCTAGGGTAAAGAGCGGTCTTTTATCAACATCACCCTTCGTGCTTATTGCAATTACTTCAAATCGTATTTGGGGATGAACCTTACGCAAGGCGGCAAGTGCTATTTCAGTCTGTGCTATTGCAAGTCTACTGCCTCTGGTTCCTACTCGCACTGTCTTCATAATTTCTTCACCTCGCGAAAGGCTTTGCCATATGCCTCTACGGTCTTGTCAGCGTCGTCTTCCGTGTGTGCGTATGATACAAAGCAAGTTTCAAACTGAGAAGGAGGGATGAAGATGCCTTGCTTTAGCAGCTCATCAAACAATTTGCGAAACATCCTTGCGTTTGCCTTCTTGGCGCTAGCCTCATCCTTTACCCTTTCGTCAGTAAAAAATATCTGAAACATTGAGCCTATGGAATTCACAGCACAGTTGAGCTGCTCTCTAGCCAACATATCCTTAAGGCCATCAACAATGTTATCGCATGTTTTGGCAATCTGGGGATAAATGGTATCTCTGGCTTCAATCAATGTTTGCAATGTAGCAATACCTGCAGCTACAGACACAGGATTGCCAGCAAATGTACTTGCCTGGTATACGCTGCCTACAGGTGCGAGCTTATCCATTATCTCTTTCTGACCTGCAATTGCTGCGATTGGCAGACCATTTCCGAGAGCCTTTGCAAATGTGGAGAGGTCAGGCATAACTCCAAAGAACTCACTGGCGCCGCCAAGTGCAAGACGAAACCCAGTGATCACCTCATCAAATATCAGGATAATATCATTTTGCTCTGTTATTTTTCTCACTTCGTTAATGAATCCCTTTTCTGGTAACACAAGCCCGATGTTTGCAAGCACTGGTTCCATTATCACACATGCAGTGTCACGGTTCTTTTCAATTGCTCGCTCAAGCTCAGCAGGCATGTTATAAGGCACAACCTTTGTATAAGATGACGCTGCTTCAAGCACCCCCTCTGACGCAGGCATGCTAGCCATGCCTGACCCTGCCTTCACAAGAACATAATCATGCGCACCATGGTATCCACCTTCAAATTTGATCACCCCTTTTCTCTTTGTAAAAGCGCGAGCAAGCCGGATGGCATGCATTGTGGCTTCAGAGCCAGTATTGACAAGGCGGGTCATTTCTCCACATGGGACCACTCTGGATATCATTTCTGCAAGTTTGATTTCGTATTCTGTAGGCACACAATAGAGTGTCCCATTATCCAGCTGAGATCTCACAGCTTCAATTACAGAAGGATAGCTATGGCCAAGAACCAGCGCCCCATAACCCATGCAGTAATCAAGATATATCTGATGATCGGCAGTAGTGAGCTTGCTTCCAAGTGCAGAGGTGGCAAAGAAGGGATAAGGTTCATAAAAGCGCACTGGACTGTTGACCCCGCCTGGCAAAATTTTTTTTGCTTTGGCGAAGAGCTGATCAGATTTCAATCATATATAGATCTCCATTAAGAGCTATAATAATTATAATGCTAATTAACCACGAATTATAAGAAAACTGCATTGGGAACTTTTTCTAACCTTCTGGACGATCTGCACGTTAATATCAAACGCAACCGTGACACTCTTGCTCTAGCATTAAAGAGAAGAAGTCCCAATATAGCGTATCAGAAGGTAAATGAGCTTGCACAATTTGTCGGATCACACTATAAAGTCGATCTACAACTGCACTTTCCCATACCTGGTAAGATCTCTGATCTTGACTCATATGGCACTGAAAATATTAGCCTAGTAGTTGACAAATTTCGCAGGGTATTCCCTATACCAAAAGAGATTGTAAAACAAAAGGCAATCGAACTTATAGGCAGTGACGCTGAGCCGAAGGATGCATACACGTATGAAGGTAAAGAGGGCGCCAAGATAATAATCATGTCCAAAGGCAGTATTGAAGTTTTGCCCGGCTCAATACATTTTTGGTGCAAGATTGATAGTAGGATCAGGTCATACGGAGACTGGATGATTGAAAATGTCTATTTTCCAAAGAATTCTTAAAAGTTGATTATAGTGAGCTGCTAGTAACTGCTGATGACGTCACACCCGATATATCTGTGAGTTCATACTGGTAGAGGAGATTGTCCTCTGCGTCATATACCTCTGCCTCAACTGGTAAGGGCATGTCACGAACCACCCAGATTTTGCTCGTCTCTTCTGCGAGCTTGTAGCTGAGCACAAATGAATCAAAGGCCCCAGCAGGAGTGCTTATAGGTTCTTCGCTTGTCACCCTAGTTGTTACTGAAGATGAACCAACAAATATTGTATTCCATGGTGCGCCTACTACGAGATACTTCGGGCTTTCACCATACTCCATGTCGCGGACTGCAAGAATTGATGATTGTATATGCTCAAAGTATGGCCTAAACGACTCGTCAAGCTGACCCTCTCGCGTTAGTTCTTTTGACATCACTAAGGTGTGGTTCACTGGCGGCTGGTCCGTGCCATTTGTGACCGTGAATCTGACGTTCCAATTTTCACCAGATTGGGCAAAGTTCATTGAAACTAGTGCAGATTCAAGTGAGTTTTGCTCACCTCTTGAAGTTAAGATATATTCCAGGGTTGTCCCATTTTGTATATTATCGCCAACCTCCCAGATATCTGCCTCTGTGGGTGGGTCAAGGATATTCGGATTTGAACTTTCAAAGCCACCGCCTGCTGCAATAAGGGCTATGCTTACCCCAATGCCCAATGAGGTAAATATGGCGGTCAATATCACCACCCGCCGGATGGCGGCTCGACGTCTGTAAGACACGAAGGAGATTGAGAATCTTGGTTATTTAAAATAAATTATTTAGTTTGGTTAAAACAAGCAAATAAGAGGAATTTCCCCTCATTAAACCTAGCATTGGCGGCACCTACATTAACGGTTCTTCTTCCAAGAATAGTAGGCAAAAACTATAGTCCTGATTTTTTTGAAGCTGAATAACTTGATTCCTGCCTTAAATCCTACAATAAGCACTACTAGAATGGTGAAAAAGAAGAAAAAAGAGAGTGTCTGTGTGTCAATGCTAAAAATAGAGAGGAAGAGTTTAGGATAGCCCACGAAATGAGACAGCCGCGTTCCTTGACTGCAGGTTCTCACATTATCAACATGGCCCCTGTTCTGGCCATGTTAATTATTCGTCAGGGTCGACACAAGAAGTACCATCTGTGCCTTCCACCCATCCATGCTCTTCACAGTCGTCTCCTTCCAAGTGGACAACTGCCAAGTATGTCTGGTCAGTTCCATCTGTAAATGACACTGTCCACCACATGAATATTTCAAAGCCCTCTTCGCTTGCTGTAAATCCATCGCCTACTTCATCAGGTGCATCTATGACATGTGTCTCTATATACAAGGATTCTTCGTCGTCTACATCCACGACCTCTCTAGTAATCCAAAAGTCATCATTTGAGCAATCCTCATCGTAACAGACTGTTACATTAGCGCTTTCTACGTTCTTGAGAATATCTGTCGTCTGTGGAACTAGAAGCATGAACTGCTCACCAAATGATATTGTTCCCTGAGGCTCTATATCATAGTCTGCAATTCTGTCTGTTGAGGAATTATCATTTTCAAGCTGAAGTTCAGATAATTCGCCATCAATTGCGATGTATGCTGATGGAATTCTGTCACCTACATCATTTGAGTTATCACCATTGTTTTCATCCTGAGAGGAAGAAACATCATTATCGTCATTGTCATCGTCATCTGAGATTCTGTTGTTTCCTACATCATTTGAGTTATCACCATTGTTTTCATCCTGAGAGGAAGAAACATCATTATCGTCATTGTCATCTGAATTTACTGCAAATGCTTCTTGTGCTGATGACAGCAAATAGGGTGGTGCTAAAAGTGCCATAATACCCATAACAATGACTGCTATGTGCGTTATTCTAGGGGAAGTACTGCTTTTCCTGTCGTAATTAGGATACAATATTAAAGTTGATATAGAATAACTTTCTTAAAGATTATGCTACTGGCCTCTAGAGCGAAGCGCTTGTAAGTACGACTTCTGGATTTTCTACGATTATTTTACTACTACATATCATAGGATAATTGAGAGAATATTATGAGGGCGTCTTTCAGCTACTCAAATCCTAATAGCCCCTGTGGATATATACCAGAAAGACCCCCGCACCTCAAGGTGCTTGTTTGTTTAATAACTAGCCACGTGTTCCTTTGTTTGTTCTCCATATGGTTATCATAACTCTACAGCAAATTATAGGCGAGAACGTGATACCACCTGCTTATAGAAGGAAAAAGCAACGAGAGCAATACCCACAAGAGCAAGAAAGGTGAAAATTAAACAATTTTGTTAAATATTTAACAACTCTGTTTAAACAAGATTATCAGTTCCTCAACCATCTATATGATAATGACATTTCAAAATATCTTAGCGACAAGCATTATATCTGCTGCAGCGCTATTGGCTATTGCTAGTACAGTAAGCTTGATTGGAACTGCTTTTGCACAAGAAGAATTAGGTGTTACAGATACTCAGACAGATACAGGTACTACTGCCACTACTACTGCCACTACTGATGCTACCACTACTACGGGTGGCGGCGCAAATCAACTTGCGGGTATTATTGCCAGTTTGCAGCTCGCACCAGACCGACTGGCACCAGAATGGGTTACCGCAGGTTACTGGGAACTTGAATCAGACATGCCCC
>DATAAU010000096.1:0-9469 GCA_036259955.1 Nitrososphaera sp.
GTGGCAGCTTCGACCTACCAGCTGGCACGGTGTACAAGGCTCAGAACCCTGAGCAGATCACAGGCGTATCTCAATTTGTAGTCCTCAATGATGGCAGCTTATACAAAGCACGCTTTAGTCTTATCGACAGAAACGATCGCCCTGTAACAAGTGACGCAAATGTAACCTTTGCAGCAAAGACACAAGCTAATCTAACAGCTTACGAGCGAGCATTCAGCGTCAAAGCCGAACAATTCCAACAGTATCAGATAGTTCTAACTGGGGCTCCCATTTTGGCATATGCCTGGCAGATAGATAGCGGAGAAATGGCAGCACAAGCGCAACCATCAGCATATACGACAACAACAACAAGAAACGCAACCGCAGGCGGCGGAAGAGTAACAACACCAGCTTTTGACTCTGGAATGAAGACAGGACTTCTAACAGTAACTTTAACGAATGGTAAAAGTTTGTCGCCGAGACTACCTTTTTTTAATCGAGAGATGGGAGAAGAAGAAGTAGAAAAGGCGGGGGCATACAAAAACACACACTCTCCTTCACGAATCTAAAGGAGAGGCGACAATGATTCCCCACACCCCCGCCTCTTTTTGGCTTGGATACGTTTGGCTGCATCGGGGATTATGTTGTCTGTCTTGATGTTGAGATCTGTTTTTTTGGTTTCAGGATTTCACAGGTGCTAGGATGATGAGTTATTACACCTAAACTGTGCAAGACATATTACTTAAGATAATTGATGTTCTCTTTCTAGGGGCTGTCTCTATAGGTTTGTGTGTGGTAACTGCATACTTGGATTCTGATTAACTAATATATGTTTCTAATGAACAGGAACATTATTTGAATAGCCTAGCACCTTGAGGGGAGAGAGCAGAAGAGGAGAAGAGGAGAAGAAGGGGGGAGCCATGGTTTGATGCATTGATTGAAGAAGCATAGAGGCAGTTTTGGGAGAAATCAGAGAACTGTCTGAGTTTGGAGATTATGTTAGTTTTACCCCAATACTTGATAATATCTCCCTGTATATGGGAATACTTGGGTATAATACTATATCAAGCTATATCATTGTGAGATATTATACTTGACTTTACATGATTATGCCTGATTATACGCTTAAATCACCACTGCAAAGTAGTCGTTTGATAAATACGATTTCAAGATGTACTATCTGTGGTCAATTTTTTGACTCAAAGAAGGAGCTAAGAGAGCATAAAGATAAGAGCCATAGAATAACAAATGCAAAGTTAGCTCAAAAATCGAATACCCATGACGAAAATAGTATTGTTGATAATAATGGCAAGTGGTGATTATGCGAGTGTCTGAAGCAGTTATATCGAACCCTCTCCTTTTTTTGAGCCCAAATATTTTCATCCTTAGGTTACTTTCGTAGAATGTCTTCATCTAAAAAAGAAGAAGCGGAACAAGAGAGCCTTGGCAGTTATGTTTGGGTTAAAGGTTACGAAAAAATTATCAAGTAATATCCAGAGCATCAAAGGTATGCTTGTGTGCATGTCCAAGAGCGTCATGGTCTGATAGCTGCCACATGCTTCTGGTGTGCGGAATTTATAGGGAAAGTGGCATGAGAAGCAGCAGCCGTAGGAAAGGAAGAAGGTGCACAACCACTATAAGCAGGTGAATTCTACAAGATCTGAAGAAATAGTTAATACGGGTTAGGATGGAAAGCCTTACTGGAAAAAGGGGAAGAGGAAGAAAAAAAAATACAGGACTACTTAGCAGCCATTGTCGTAATTGTATGGTTGCTTCTTTTTCTTATTACTGAACTTGAACCGTTTCTTTTATTGTCTCGGAAAATGCTCTAGCCGTGTTTGAAGTAATACGTGCTGCTTCCTTTGCGTTCTGTCTTGCGTAATTTGTGGTTGTTCTTGTAGCCTCAAGTCCTGCAAACATCAGGTTAGTTGTCACGCGTGTAGATGCTACATAAGCTTCTGTGAAGGCTCCAATAGTTCTGGCATAAATGTCAGCTATTTGTTGTGGTGAGAAGTATGGTGTCGCTCCCACTATGTTGGTTGTTGTCCTTTGTGCTAGAGGAGTCCATGCAGATTGAAATGAATTGATAACCTCTTTTTGGGAGTCCAAAAAGTTATGTGCTATCTCCTGAGTGGCATCTACTGTCTGGTTTTGAAAGTCTGTAATACTTGAGAATACCTTGGAGTCTCCCTCCTTACTTCCTCTATTGCTTGGTTGATGTTATTCTTTGTCTCGTCAATTGAGCGAATAGTTGCTTGATGCTGTTGCTGTCCTTGTTGTTGTGGGTTACCAGTATCTCCATCACGTTCTTGTTGTTGTCGTTTTGTTGGGGATGACATGAACGCCTGCATGTACTCAAAGTAACAAAAAGGATTGTAAAATATAGCCTATAGTGATAAAAATCAGTTCATAGTAACATTCAAAAATAATTTAAAACTAAATACTCGCTTTAGAACTTTCATATAATGGAACTTTATAGCCTCAGGCTTTATCTTCTGACTGTCTGAGATATGAAGCAATACGAAAAAAATCACCAAACTTGCTATTATAAGACACCTCCTATCTCAGTGTCTAAATTTGTTGTAATTATTATTGTTGTCGTTGCCGTAGTTCATTCATCATGTCGCCTATTTGACTGCATGTGTCGAGATATATGAGACCTTTTTCAGTAGTCTTGAATGTTCGAGTATCTTCGTCATAGTGAAGCAAGTCCTTGTCAGTTAGGACTACCAGATACTCTTTCATTTGAGCATAACTAAGAAGCGCTTTGTACATTATCTTAGTCTTTGTAACGCCTCCACCATTTGCAATTTCTAAAATCTGGCGCATTATCTCAATATGACTTCGATATTTCATGTCTTTTCCTTCTTCTAATTTTATGAAGCATCAAAATTGTGATGGACTCTTAAATACCATTATGAAAGTATATTATGAAAAGTTATGTCTAATGCATATAAAATATAATTAAGAGGTCTTGGCTCAGTCCGTCTCATTTCCCTTAGGCATGTTCTTGATTGCAAAAAATTCGTTGTTAGATACCCTTCACAAGGGCTACTATATGAGTCTTGACAACATATTAAAAAAATAATCATTAATCTCATTCATGGCATTCAACTACTATAGTAACATTTAGATACAAAATTGATTCCCAAACTATACTTGGAGTGACAGCCAACAACGATGACGAATCAGGAAGGGCAACTAGCAGAAGAGTTGCAAAAGGAGAGTCTAACCCCGCTCCCTTTTTCCTGTGATACCTTGTTTCCAAAAACCTGTATGGAGGGACATACATATAATGTCGACAAATTCTGAATTTGCCTCCTCGTTAAAATAAAGTGCACTTGGCGCAAGGTATAGGTGAAGATAGGGATATGGTATCTGATTTAGTATAAAGCCTCGCATTCTTATGTATGCTGATTAGGTAGGATAAAGAACACTTATCTCAAATGTATACAGATTTTATCTGTTATGACTTCGCATGGAGAAGAAGAGGAGAGAGGTACAAAGGCAACAGTTTCACCACACGATGGTGGAGGAAAAGAACAGCGAGGAACCGCTTTGACAAGGGTAGCCAAAATTGTCGAAATTGTTGGGACATCGGATAAGAGCTGGGAAGATGCTGCGATGGTCGCAGTAGAAGAAGCAAGAAAAACAATTCGCGGAATACGCGGAATTAAGGTTAAGGATATGACTGCAAGGATCGACCCAGCGAGCGGCAGAATTATTGAGTATCGGACCTCAGTTAATCTATCATTCGGGGTATTGGATGAGGATGACGACGACTAAGACGACCGAATGGATAGCTAAACGGTTATTGGAACTAGGAAATATTGGGGCTCAAGAGCTTCTTGGTGTGGATGACCATAGGTGTTGTTTGATCCACAGAGATGACTACTACTTCGAGAGAAACAGCATTTAGGAATTGGCTCCCACTTGAGGTTGGGCTGCCATGATTATCCGCTCTTAAGAGGTCTACATCAAAGACCTAGGCATTTGTTGAAAAACCTCTCTTCGTTGTAATTCCCAATATCACCAGTAAATGGTGCCGTGAACTCTCCATACGTCGACTTGATCACTACGTAGTTGTCATTAAACCGACCATCATTGTTTATATCCATAGGAAGGGAAACTGGGAGCTCAGAACGTCGATCCTGACTGGGGGCCTATATTTATGAGATCGCCTTCACGAACAGGTCTTAGAGGTATCTGCGCAGCATATACTGCATCCAGCAGATCCTCAAATGTCTGTGTTGTATGAACCTGGCCAGAATCGATGACGTGACGGACATTTACATTCTTTATAACATCAATTAGTCCTCAGATCTAGTCAGCATATGGATGAGTGGCTACCAATCCCTTAATTTCTGAAATTGCCAACTCATTAAGTACTGACAATACTGCATCAGAGCCTTGACATTCGCAGCCATCTATTAACAATGTGTCCCCATGTGCAGGATAATCAATGAATACTATTTTGGTTTCTCCCTTGTTGCTAAGTGTTCCATTAGCCCATGTGTCTACCGTGTAGCTACCGTTATTGCTTTTTCCAGTCGATAAGATGGAAGGGTTTGATGGCTGCCCTGAAGATGGTACGTGTGGTGCAGGCGTCTGGGATTTATCCGCTTTGCCGATGTTAGTATTACCTAGACTTGATAAGGCAAAAATCGATTTGTCCCCAATCGGTGAGAGCTGCCAGATGTCATCATCGTTATTGCGATCTGAGAAGTAGCTGACATAGTCTATATTGTACTACTATATCGCACAATGCAATGACTTCTGCTTCATTATCAAGCCATCGTCTGCTTCTGTCTACTACTACGTGGCCTTTGGCTGGAATAACAATCCTTCTGATATAGTTATGATCGCTCCATTAGTTCCACCACTACAGCTTCAAGACCAGCCTCCTATATCTGCAGGGCTATCAGATGGATATAGAGCTCGACTTTTTCTTCACCGCTGTCTGCCCATTTAGGGTTAAGCTCCACATTATTGATCATAACAGCCTGACTAGCATATGACAGGCGGTTATTGTCACCATAATCAAACCCAACCGCCAAGTGAAGGAGTAATATGATAAAAAACTAGAAGGAGAATTGGATTCCCAACTTTCTTAAGTTGGATCAAGATGATTATAATATCTCTCAGTATTTGGCATTTTGTGATTAGATTACATGAGAATGCATATACTCCACTGATCTATGGACTGATTCACATATTTGGCCAGACCCTGCTAAGTTTATCATCTGGCGGTGCAGGCAATCTTTGACCAGCGCTTATGTCCCTTTAAACATATAACCTAGCTTAATCATAATATAGACTTGAAGTAATCCCTTCCGGGTTGTCGGAGAGCAACCCCAAAGTCAGTGTGGTAAGTAAGCCTTTCATAATATCAGCAGTGATCTTTGTATTTGCAGGATCTATTCTTGGGTCAATCTGGATGATGTTTCTGCTAGGAGCACAAGATCTTGGTTTTGCACGTAACTCATTTTCGCTTCATAAGACATTCCAGATTGATGGTTTTCTTACTCTCCTTATTATGGGAATTGGCTACATGATTGTGCCCAGGTTCAGAAACGTTCAGCTGCCCTCCTCCAGCCTTGCCTACGTATCCTTCATTCTCGTCATAATTTCGATAGCGATTTCTATTATATCGACATTTTCTACGGGACATTTAACAATCTCGCTAGGCTCCTTTGCCAAATTCTTTGGAGTATCAATTTTTACCGGAATAATGATTTGGACGCTTAGAATTCATCCTAGACTCTTACGGACAGCGGACTACTTTATTGGACTTTCTGTAGTCGTTTTGCTTGCGATAAGTCTTTTTCACCTTATACTTGCAGTATCAACAGAAGTTACAGGGATTGGAGAACCGTTAGGAGAAGCAGTAAGAGAGAATGGCAGCCTTATGAGTGAAGTACAGATGCTTATGCTGTTTGCTATTCTAATGATATTTGGCGTCGAATATAAGACCTTACCCTCATTTTTAGGGTTCATCAAGCCTAGAAGAAAGCTGTCTGTGGTTTCATTTGGCCTTGTTGTCACATCAGTCATTCTTGGACTATTATCTTCAATGGTTTATAGTAATTTCTTCTTGGCAGAAATCTTCAATGTTGCATTGCTTGGTTCGGTTATAGCATTTAGCAAAACAGTATACATATTCGGTGGTTTTGATAATAAAGAAATCTTGCGCGTACTTCAAGGTGAAAGAAAAGCTCGCTACAACTATACCATACGCCATTTGAGACTCGCTTTCCTTTTTCTGTTCGCCGGAATCGTAATAGCAGCAGCATTCAGCATCCTAGGCACTTTTGTGTTGTATGATCTCGCAATTCACTACATCGCTATTGGTTTTCTGGGCATTACAATTGCGCTTTACTTACCTCTTATGCTTCCCCCAATAACAGGTAGGATGATTCATTTTACAAAATTCAATAGCTTGCCATTGGTTTTGATAATCTGTTCACTTGTTATTCGCACATTAGGGGATATTGTGCTAGCATTCCAACCAGCTACTATTGCCTCTGTATCCTATGCCTTTAGGACGTCAGGCTGGCTGGTAGTTGCTGCACTCTTTGTTTTTGTTATAATGATCCACAGATCAATGAAGCAAGAGGAAGTATTTAATGAACAATAGAAAAGAAGATCTAAAATCAGTTATGTATCTAGTGAATCACGATCACATGAGGTAAGATATACCTAGAGATCATAAAATGTGAATAAAATATATCAAAACTACAAAGGGTTTGAATAAAGAAATGGATATCGAGGTATGTGGGACCTGCAAATAAAGGTGGCATATTCATCCTCGATATCGGACAGCCTTTGGTGAAGAAATATGAGAATTGAGGACAAAATGAGAGCGTTCATATCATATGGGTCAATCGCGTAATGTGGATTTTGAGAGATTATATACTTGATATGATGTGTGAAGTTTTAAAGAGTAAAGCATGACTTTAGTTGTCAAATGTCGAGAATGTGGTTATGTATTCCCCTCTGTGATTCAGATAGATCAACTAGATTATGGCAAAACAGCTATACTTGACAATAGGACTGAAATATGTCCAAAATGTGGCAAGAAGTCCAATTATAATACAAACGACTACTGGTATCAAAGCTAACCAGTTTTCCGATGATGGTCGATTGATACACACTGATGAACCTATTAGTAATTAGATGGGGAGGATTATGATCGGCTTGCGGACCTTTTAGCCACTAATCTAACAAACCCATGCAACAGACTCTAATACTTGTTGGCCAGATTTAAAATATTTCTGTCGCAAAGTAAAATAAATTCCCTCTACTATTAGACAGTATCACTCATCTTCCACAATGACAGTCAATCGATCGCTATCCAATTTGAAGGATCAATTCTACTTTGGTATTCTAAACTCACTCTCTTTTCCCAATACGAGATAAATTCTCCTTTGCATCATTGCTGGGACAACCCATCGTCTTAAATATTTTTATTATTCATTTAATCACTGGTATATTCATGCAAAATGCGGTTAAGGAAATCATGTCCAAAAACTTGGAAACAATAGATGTAACACAAAATGCTCAAGACGCTGCGAAAAAGATGAATGAAAGAAAAATTAGTTCAGTTCTCGTAGTTGATAAACAAAATGAGAGCAAGGAGCCGATCGGAATAGTGACAGAAAGGGATCTAGTTATCCGTGTATGCGCTGCAGGAACAAGTAGCAAAGAGGTAGGCGTTCGAGAAATAATGTCTTCACCTATTGCTACAATAGAACCGCAGGCCACAGTTGAAACTGCAGCAGATCTGATGTTGAGCAATAAAGTGAGACATCTGCTCGTAGTGGATGAAGAGACAAGAAGCCCTGTGGGCATAATTGCACCAAGTGATCTTAATAAATATCTGCGAGGTAACATCGATATGGACGAAGTCAATGCACGGATCCTAGAGGCTATCAAAGCAGAGGAATTGACCGAGCCATAGACACGGCTATTTTTTGAATGTATTCAACCTCTGCCCGATCAGGAGTGATCCAGATATTAAAGAAATTTATACGCAAAGACTATGCAGTGATAGATACATTGCTATAACTAATACACCATTGTATGTCAAGTCTAACATCATCTGTTTCAGTTACCAATAGAGAATGAAAAAGAATCTGAGTCTTACTGTAGCTGCAACTAAGACAGCCCCGCCAGAAGTATATTTTTTAGAATGTTCCACATCCTCTCATTAGTCTTGATATCAGGATTATGGATGAGCTGAAGTGCAAGTCCAAGATATAGTGCAAGGATTATGCGCGCAAGTCCTTCAAGTTCAGCCTCATCTTCGACCCTAATTAGATTCTGTCTTGATGCACTTTCTAAGACGCCTTTGATGTCGCCTATTCTATGGTTTATGCCAACATTAAATTCCCCCTTGATGCGGGCAATCCTTCTTCCAGTGCACCATGTTTCAAAAACGAGCGCAAAAAAATCGGGGTTTTGCTCCATATCCCTTTTAAAAAAGAAAATAGCTCCCTCAACGAGTTCCTCAATAGATTTAACTTTAGAGAGTGTTTCTTTTGCGGGTTGAATCATTGTGTTTGAACTAGAGGCAAGTGCTTTGCTCACCAGGTCCTCCTTATCTTTAAAATAATAATGCAGTAAGCTTTTGTACACTTTTGCATGGTTGGCGATATCAGCGATGCTAGTATCAGCATATCCCTTTTCCGCTAGAAGTCGGACTGTCGCCGATAGAATCGTATCAATTTTTTGAACCCTTTTTGTTTTCTCCACTTCATTGATCAATCCTGTCTCTTATAAAAATTGGTCGAACGGTTGCCCAAACATTTTTATTATGGATTACACAAATATTGGACGGACGACCAACCAACAGGTGAATTGCATGGAGAAAGAGTTGCGCAAAGTAATAATTGTTGGCGGTGGGCTTGGGGGCCTTGCCACAGCAGCATTATTGGCCCAGGACGGATTCAGCGTAACAATCTATGAAAAAACTCAAACTTTAGGAGGAAGAGCTCTTTGCAAAAAGGTGGCAGGTTACTGGTTAGACTCAGGATTCCATTCGCTCCGAAAGGCAGACAGATGCCCTGCAGCCAATGTCCTTAAAAGACTAGGCAAGCACATAGAATTTGCGACCAAGTACTCTGATGGAGTGGTTCCAAAGACATACCATAACGGAAGGCTCGTAGACTCGCCTCTTAGCTTAGGCCAGCTACTACTAAGGTATCCCTTGCTAACGCTCGTGCAAAAAATCCGTATGATGGTTCTGATACAGAAGATCAAAAAGATGCCTCTTGAGATACTTGATCAAATGACAATCACACAACTACTCCAGGCTACAAAGATTAGGGACAGAACGATCATTGCGCATCTCAAGCAAATGATTGCGATAGCATATTATTGTGAACCGGATTTGAACAAGATATCCGCTGGCGAGCTTGCACGTTATCTTGCGGAATGGCCGTATGATGTCGGCTTTCCAAAGGGCGGATGGAAGCAGATAACCGATAAA
>DATAAU010000097.1:0-6007 GCA_036259955.1 Nitrososphaera sp.
ACTTTAGTAACTGGTTTTAATGTATCTTCTTTTTGAATGTCTTCTTTTTTCTTTTCCTCCATATCTCTTACTCTCTATTCTTGTCTCCATACAAGTTAATGAATATTTAACAATGCGAAAATCGATTTACGTTAAAACGAGCCAAGCATAACTTCTTTTTTTTCGCTCTGCATCCACATTTGAAGTTGTGGTGATGTTAATACTTGTCGCTCTATCTCTTCTTTCATCATATCATTTAGCTGGTTATATGTTGCAAGAAATCTAAGACCTTTTTCAGTAGTCCTATACATATGCACTACTCCTTGTTGCTGATGATATTCATGAACGAGCAAGCCCTTTAGATTCAGAAAATTCACGTATTCTTTCATTTGGTTATAGCTGAGATTTGCCCTGTGCATAATCTTGGCTTTACTAGCGCCACCGTTTGCTGCCTCCAGAACTTGGCTTACTATGTCAATGCTGCTCCTGTTTTTCATTGGTTGAATTCCCTTATACGGAGACAGTAGGGTGCATCATACCAATAAAGCAGTGGCACGGGTTTACACTGACATACAAATGTTTACAATTATAGGGTAAGAATGAAAGGATAAAGAAGAAAAATAAGAACAAGAACTTGAGACCATGTCAACGGGCAAAAAGCAGATTGAGATCCTATATACAGGGGACCGGCTAATGATGCCAATTATAGTAATGATGATTCCTGGCTGACCTGGCATTCAAAAGATAATCAAGCTATGTCAAACGTTGACAAGCGATCTAACGAAACCGACTTCTTTATAGATGGATTCTTTCTTCGGTTAAGAATCCAATAATACAACATTCGCAATAACTGCAATTATGTCCGCACTGACAACGTTCAGGGTAGTAATCGTAACAGTTGCAACATCCATACAACCACAAGGATCTGAAGCTCAGGGATGCCTGCTCAACACATCAGCTCCTAACGCTTGAAAGGGACATGCTTCCAAGGATAGAAGTACGGAATATTAAAAACTACAAAGAACCTCTTTCATTATTTTTTGCCAGCTATTTCTCAACATGTGTTATTGGCACCTGTTAACTTGACAAAACCATTATTGTTATTGATATCGCTATAAGCGGTTTTATAATCTTGATAATAGATATGTTTGAGCGATGATTTCTGCCAATGCCGCAGGCTCTACTCTATCTTTGAGTTCATTACCTCCTTTCGGCTCTATGCCTAATGACTTTAGTTCATTTCCCCCAAAAACATTTCCTTTCTGGGTGCTCTTTCTTGAAGGTTTCGGCAATGGGACACATAAAGGCTAGTAACGCTTTATGTGGCAGACAAATTTAAGACAATAAAAAGATATAGCTGAGTACAGAATCCATGAAAATATTACGTACTCCTTACCTATATGGATCCTATGAAGGCGGTAATACGTTTCTTAGATTCAAATCGACTTCTTAAACAAAGATAATGAAGATGAAATGTTAAACAATAAATCCAATGGAAGGCATGGATTTTCGGTGGTTCACACTATAGATGCATCCCGATGACCTAAAAGCAATATGGATCTGTCATGAATGTAAAATGAAATTTGTTTTTCATAGTGATATCGAAGATCACAAGGATTCAACAGGACACAAAGTGATTGAGAAAAGAGCAATGATTTCATTTGCAGAGACTTTCACGCAATAATAAAATTCCTGTGCTTTATTTTGTCTGCATGCTTCAGAAAAATAAACGAAGAAAAAAGGAGTCGCCTCAACTCCGTAGCTTAGCAGATCTAACCAATAAGCAATTGTCAATGTGACTAAGTACATTTGATTTCATGTGGAAGCAACTATCTTTGCAGTGCGTACATCGTCATTTATTATTATACTGTTACTCTATTCCTGCCATATCATATGCCTCGATTATTTTCATTCTATGCGTGTCATTCTATCTCTAAGTTAGTTAATGATGAGAATGACTATGATCCTGTTTGTATTGAGGAGTATTAGGAAGTCTTAACGCTGTGCATTGGAAGGCACGAGGAATTCCATGCGGGTAAGATTCACTTAGTCAAGATGTATTACTGTCGGCGCCACTAGCGTAGTACTTTGTGTTTTTATAGCATTTGTACGAGAATGCATAGATAAGAGAGCAATCGAAAAGTATAATCATAATTGCCGTCCCATTCATTTTGGTTTATTCTGTTGGTTGACTTTTTGGAAGCCTTCAATGATGGTTCCTGATCCCTGATATGTTGATATATTACCAGCTGGGCTTTTCAGGTCAAATCTGTCTAGGACTCCACGCAACATGCCCCTTCACCATTTATACAAGGGAATCCATAGAGATTAATGATATTGAGTACTGTGAGACTACTGACTGATTGTCGTTTCCGAACTTTCATGCGATATTAACGGTTCATCCAAATGTTGCCCTCTTATCCTTAGGCTTGAGTCTCCTGATAGGCGGTATTCGCTTTCTTCTATATCAAAGAATGTAGTATTTTCCACAATATTATCATGACTTCTTGTTGCTGCAATACCATTTTCAGAGCTAATTATAGTGTTGTTATAAACCAAATTGCCCTCCGTCACGCCATCATCTGGTAGTATAGGGTTAAACAGGCGTATTCCGTATGAGCTTGCGGCTTTAATAGTATTGTTATAGATCTCGTTATCTGATGATTCCGATACCATTATTCCAGTAGTTGAATTATACACAAGATTATTTCTTGCAATTGAATTATGCATGTTTCTCGAAAAGAATATTCCATATTCTGTATTGTGATTTACGACATTTCCGTCAATAAGAATATTGTAGCAATCAAGAGAACAGATTATCCCTATTCGGTTATGGTGAATGTAGTTATTTGTGATATTCATATCATAAGCACCACTATGGGGATCCACCGTGTATTTGATATTGTTGTAATATTCGTTACCATCAATCACAATGTTATATCCTCCATTAGAGTAAAATGCTATCCACATATCATGAAACTTGTTTCCTCTAATCACTATATCATGAGATGGTTCCCCACCTCCATCCCCGACAAGATCAAATCCTCTTCGACCTGGTTCTACATCTCCCAAATATCCAAATTCTGAATTTACTATTTGAGAGCCCTCACTTGCAGAAAACTGAATGTATCCCCGCCGAATACTGCCGTTCATATCCTGTGGGATGACACTGTTAGAAGAAACGTTCCAAGATGTTATTTTTACACTATCTATCACTATTTTTCCATAAACTATTATCCCGCTTTCACCTGCGATCTTTAGGTATTCTAAATTATCACCAATATTTGAAGAACTCATTTCAAGGGTGACACCATCAGCTACTTCTAAAGTGGCATTTAGAAGGTATTCGCCGTTTCCAAGGTTTTGAACTATCTTGCCATCACTTACAGCCTGGAAAACATCCAGAAAGGAGGAGTTGCAGTTTACGTTAATGGTATTCTCTGTTTGGTTATACTCTATGCAAAGGCTTACTCCTGCTTCGGCTGTAAAAAAACGAAGATGATGCAACTGTCCAATTGATATCAGCCCCAAAATACAGAAAAGAAGAATAGCAGGATAGATAGTCATAGCGGTAATTTTTTTGCAAAGATTAGTCATACAACTGTTACCTTAATATTTGATGTAAAGTTCAATAACATGAATAAATCTCGTTCTTCTACTAAAAGAAATTACAGTCCGTGCAAGAGGACTTACACCCGTGTCAGGTCGATTCAGGTACTATTCAGCTCTTGGTAAAAAACCGGCAGTCTATCTATTGAGAGCGGAATATTTCATTTAGCTGAAATTTCAGTGAATTTCTATCCACCGAATTTCCATCGCTTCAACCAAATCTATGAATAATTACTAGTGCAGGTTTCAGAGCGCCCCGTTCAAGAAAGCACTTTATTTCTTAAAGACACTTTTATCCTAAAACTGCTCAGACTCTGATCTAAGTCAGCATCCTCCTCCTATTATCTATTGCAATCGGTTACTCCAATAGAACCTGTGATATTTTTTTGTCTATTTTGTATATTCTTGCAGGGTGAGTGCACCTGGTCAATTCTACCATGGTTTCAACGAAGAGTGTTTACATAATATGCAATAGCATTTGAGTGGATCAAACAAATTGGGAATAGTACGGCAATTAATGTTGTCGACTTGGCAAAATAGACTAATTGCGGTGATGATAGACGAAAGCATGTCTTTGAATCCCACTTTTATCATGATTTCTCTAATATAGTTATAGGTCCGCCATGGGCTAGATAATTTATATTTTCATCCGTACTAGAAGATCTCCTGAACAGATTAACAAATGAAGAAGTAAAAAAATATCCATTGCAACAAACAATAGATATTGCTATAGTGGGAGGAGGTCCTGGAGGTTTACAAGCTGCATTAATTCTTGCTCGCACAAGAAAAAAAATTGTAGTTTTTGATGATCCAGAACCTCCAAGAAATGCAGCATCTCATGGTGTTCATGGTTTTCTTGGCTTAGACGGTCTTTTACCATCAGATATTCGTAGAATTGCATGGGAACAGATTGACAAATACCATTCTGCTGAACTTCGAGAAGAAAGGATAGTAAATATCAGCAAAGAAGATACAGGAGGCGAAGAAGGGATCTTCTTGATTACAAACAATGATAATGTAACAGCGATTAAGGCAAAAAAAGTTGTTCTAGCAGTAGGATTTCATGATGTATATCCAGACATTCCAGGTTTTATCGAATGCTGGGCAGATACGATTATTCACTGTCCTTTTTGTGACGGTTATGAAAATAAAGACCGTATATGGGGTATTGTAGTTAATTCCAAGGCGGAACTTAAGCGGTTCCCCAAAATTGCACGCAATTGGACCTCCAAAATTAAAGTTATCATACCTCACAATATGAAGATAGAATCATCATACCAAAATGAATTATCCCGATTAGATATTCCTGTTTATAGAGGAATTATAACAAGCGTAAATCATACCGATACCAAAGTACAATCAGTCACACTTGACTCCGGTAATAAAATTGAAGTAGATACACTTTGGTGGATACCTTCCAGAAGACCATCTCACTTAATACAGAGACTGGTTGAAAACTTGGGTTTAGAAGTGGATGAACAAGAAGGCAATATCAAGATAGATAAAAAGCAACAGACAAATATTAAAGGGATTTTTGCCATAGGAGATGTTGCGGGATCGATGGGAGCACTTGGCGCAGCTCATGATGGTGGAAAAGCAGCTACTACAATAGTGTATAAATGGTATCGTGATTAGTGTCATTAGATTTGAACAGAGATAGGTTGCATTTGTGATTGCTTCTGGCTCTTATTATATACATGGCCGAAGCTGGTCGGAGTTACGCATGTAGCAGAGATTCAAAATAGTATGGTAAGGAACATCTCTGAAACGTCGAAACCTGAATAGGGATAGTTGTCCTAGCCTTCCCTAGCCAGAGATGGTGGATAGCTCAAATCATTACTTCTTCTAAGACTGTAAAGATTGAGATCGTTTAGCTGATTGATTGAATGATTCAATAATGTATCCTTTATGTAATACGAAAATCGTGATATGTGTCTAAGTGAAAGGATAGATCAAAATTTTCATTGACATTTTAGCATAAGACAGGAGTATGAGGAAACGAAGTTTGGATGGCGTTATCAAGGCAATATAATTTGGCTTCCCCTGAAGCCTCCTTGAGGTCTTTAGCTTATCACGTGATTCATTTTGGTATATCGTGTTGACTGAAATCTCTATGTGTGACCGTGTGCCTAATTATGATCTAAAAGTACACTATAGAACCGTATAGTAATCAGTGTCTCACAGGGTCGTCTAAGAGCAGGAGATTAGTCTATGGCTTTACAGAGTTTGTCTACACAATATTTAAGAAAATAGGTAAAGTTAGCAATATTATGCAAAAAGACTTAGCATGTGTGACACAAATAGCAAATAATACCGCGATAAGTTGTGAGAAGTTTTTATCCTATGTCTATACCGTCGATAATAACAACACGATGACTGGTACGCTTTTCAACCTAGGTGACGAGATAGCAAAGAAGCT
>DATAAU010000098.1:0-16041 GCA_036259955.1 Nitrososphaera sp.
TTAAGCAAATGGCATGATAGGTTCTTTGTAATCTCCTAGTTCATGCAGCTTTTCAAAGTTCTTGGCAAGAGCTAAAATGCATTCACTCTTTGCCATAAGAAGATCATGCTCTTGTTTTTCAATGCGACCAATGTTCTTCAATACTTTTTGATTATCAAGGCTTAAAGGTTCCATTTGGGACTAGATAAGATGCTAGTCGCTATATGAGCCAAGTGACTCTCATAAGGGTTGGTTTGCTAGAGGCTAAAACCAATCACATCAATATTACACAAGGTTTTTACGCTTGTAAGACCAAAGTGTACCTGAGAAGGACAAGACTGATGTGTATAATCAATAATGAATGCTGACACAAAAAATTTCCTGCAGAACCAGATGATATGGATAGCAATATCTATTGCTATAAGTCTAACATTATCCTTCCTTTTGCCTTTTCCACTCTCTCTTGTTGCTATAATTGGAGTGTTTATAGCCATGAGCTATTACATACGCAGAAGGCAGATGCGACGTATGGGAATGATGGGTAGCAATAGTGGCGGAGGAGGAGGAGGAGGATTTGGTAGTTTGTTCGGCGGTAGTGGAGGAGGAGGTATCAATTATGCATGCATAGCTTGTGGTCAAAGGTTCAAAGGCGGAAGTTGCCCACGGTGCGGTTCCAAAATGAAAAGAGCTGATTTCTGAGTACTACTCGACAAAGCAAGCAATCTTTTTATCCAAAAAGTCAATTCAAGCAGGGACAATGTCATTCATAGGGCAAGACCTACTACCATATACCTGCTGTTTAATAATATTGGAACATAATTGATTGTACAAATTATTAGGTTCCATTGAGCTTCTTTTCTCCAAATCAGTGGGATTTGAGCATTGGCTACATCATATTTCTCCGGCATTCCTTACAGCGGCCCTAACATTTGCCAGCCTTTGCATAACCTCTATAAATTCTGAAAAAAGTTCTATTATTTACAATAGATCGATCAGTCTACTCTATGGACTGAAAAGTCTTATCACATTTCTCTTCTATATCTACGACCGCCACATTAAAATTAATTCAACAGAACCAATCTTTTAATCCAGTATCCAATCATGATGCTAGATAAGACGTAACACTGCTCTCAAAGGTTAATAGCCGCTTAAAAACTACTTGAACTGTTTGTCATTCTAGGAATTAATATTAATTTGATACAAAATTTTGAGTAAGTCTTTATAATTACGTGCGAACTGTTTTGATCCTGTGAAAAAGCAAACACCGTAATATTTTTGAGCCGAGATAGATGAATACTATTTTATATAATTAAGACACGAAATATCACTAGTTACAGTTTGATTGTTAAGGCAATACTATTTGATTTCTGAAAGATGTGGATGATAAATAATGATTAATGGTTAGTTTATACTGAATTGAACAATTCCTTATCCTTACACGTGTCTGATACCATTTCAACTATGCCTATAAGCTATGTTATCCATTAATAAGTAGGATATATTTTGGATTCTACTTTAAAATCAACACTAAAATCAACGCTAAAACGTCAAGTTCCTTACCTTATAGGAGGTACTATAACTGGCATTATTATGTCATATTATTATGGCTTTATTGTTTCCATCATAGTAAATAGTGTTATTTGGTTTGTTATATCGACTGTTGTTAACAAATACTACTGGAATTACACTGGATTTAAGGAAGAAATGTATCTTATGAAATTTGGTTTATCTAGAATCAATGCAAGATGAATAAATTAAATTTGGCTTCACATAACAATATTAAATAGAATCTGGTTTTGAGATATATCTATCAACTTTAGAGGAACGTTCAAGGGTCAAGGTAAGACGGAACTGGAAAAGTAATTCCACCAGTTCTTTGCATGATCGGCATTTTGAATCTGTGACTGATCCCCGTATAAGGTAGGAATAATATGTTGCATATATTTGCTCAGGCAAGCATATATCAAAGGAACCGTCATAATTATTCTTCCTTAATACAGTTGTTGATAAATATTTGAAATGATAGAAGATGATTTTCCCCTCAAAAGAATCCTAGTGCCCTTGGATGGCTCTGACTATTCTTTCAGAGCTGCTAAATATGCAATCAAGTTAGCCAAAATCGCTAATGCGGAAATATTTTTTATGCATGCAGTGGTCAATGCGCCTTATGGAGACCCTAGGAGTAGTGGAATAATGGTAAGCTCATACATTAAGGAGGCAACAGAGCATGCAGAACTGTGGTACTTAACCGCGGGAAATATGGCTTCTGAAAAGGGTGTCAAGTTTATGACTGAAACCATATTGGATGTAGCTTCCGCAGTGGATTCAATTGTTAATTACGCCGATAGTAAAAAGGCTGATCTTATTGTTATTGGAACAAAGGGGAGAACAGGGCTAAAGCGATTGCTACTTGTCAGCGTAACTAGCGGTGTTGTAACACACGCAAGTTGCCCTGTGCTTATCAACAGGTAATGAGTTGCCAGTCTCGAATATCTCCAAAGATGTATCAGCAGGTTAGTTGCAACTTACCTAGGTTAATCTTTCTAACCTACTAAGTAGGAAATTGCTACTGAAGTTAAATAGAGCAGTTACGATATTGTATTGTGACAAATAAAGCGTTAAGACCCCGTTCAGCAATCTTGGCTAACTCGGTAGTTATTACCGACCCAGAAACTGGTGAGCTAATCCGCAAAGACACTGGTGAGGTCATTTCTGATAATACGCTATCTAGAGAAAAAGAATGGCGCTCTTTTGATACTGTAGATGGTGAGAATAGAGCACGAACAGGAACTCCTACGTCACTTGCATTCCATGATATGGGACTTTCCACAGTGATTGGTAAGGAAGCAACTGATGCATCCGGCAACAATATTGACATGGGTACTCGAATGAGAATGAATCGGCTTCGAACATGGGATTATAGAAGTCAGGTTCAGTCTTCCACAGAGAGGAGCTTGCAAAAAGCTTTTTCGACCCTTTCTAGGTTGAAAGATAGACTGGGGCTGCCAAATCATGTAACTGAAAAAGCCGCATATACATACAGGAAGGCTCAAGAAAGAGGACTAATTAGAGGAGACACTATAGATTCCGTCTTGGCTGCATCCATATATGTTGCTCTAAGACAGTCGGAAGTGCCAAGGACTCTAGACGAAATCTCTGAAATTAGCAATGTCAAACTCAAGTATGCAGCCAGATCTTATAGGCGTATTATAACAGAGCTTGACATCAAAACACCGATGATAGATCTATCAAAATACATAATGAAGATAGCCAACAAACTTGGTTTTGATGAAAAGATAAAACGTAAAGCACTTGAGCTCATGGGGCAGGCCCAGAAAAAGAATATTCTTTTGGGTAAGGACCCTATGAGTATGGCCTCCTCTATACTCTACCTTGTAAATGTTACTGAAGGACATAACAAGACGCAGTCTGAGATTGCAAAAGCAGCAGGAACAACTGAAGTGACAGTGAGAAATAGATCAAAAGAACTTAGAGAAAAACTTGGTATAGGTCGTTCTGGACAGGAATAGGTATCATAGGTAATAACGCTGGAGCCAAAAAGTATCGATCAAGGTGTGTGAATAAGAACAATTTGGACCTACCGCCGAGGAAGAAGCTAAAAAAATTTGTTTGAATCCACATAAGAGTGATCAAGTTCGTTAAAGTCGCCTGTTACGACTACATGCATATAAGGTGTAAGAAAGGTGTGAGAGGATGAAGACTTGCATGATCGTCCTTCATCCTGTTTTACTCCGAGTGCTTTCATTTGTATACTTGATCAGACCCTTCGCTCTGCATTTCTCTACGCACAGAAAATGAGATTATGTGACTTAGAAGCACAGGAAGTCCCATAAACTCTTCGATTCTTGCTGGCTGGGACAACTTAGCGGGCTTTACATTGAGCAAGGCCAAGCCTCCATAGCGACTGAGGGTGATGGTGCTACAGCAGGAGGAGAAGAAATGCAACTCTCATTCTCCTTTAGGGAGCGTTGCAATGCCTGTCTTCCCTTATAGGCTTGAATATAAAGTCAAGGAATATTATCCTTTGATTGAGTTAGCTCCTGACAGTTACAAGATGCTTGATCACTGGAAAAGAAAAATTGAGAGGGGAGAGCGATCTTTGTTCTATCGGTTACTAAAAGAATTGGGAGAAGTACAAGTCTATATTTTTCGATTATGGGCAGGGTGGACAGGCTGGGCCGTCTGTATCTAGGCCATAGAATTCAAGCAGGTCCACAATCTCAGTCGCCGTTGAATTCTCAATGTCTACCTCGGGAGCTAATGTGCTCAGTTGTGCAAGATGACTTGCAATTACATCGGCAGCGTCATTAGATTCAAGCACATCGGTCGAATTCTCAATGGAATTCTGCTCATTATTTGGAACTATAGGTGGACCCGCATATTCTTGTAGTGCATCGTTATTGTCATCGACAACTGTTTCTTGAGCGATTGCTGCTAAGGGGCCACTTGCCACCATTAAAGACATAGCCACTATTGTTAAGGCAGTGAATTTTGATACTATCATAAGATAATTAGTTGGTGCTTAACATATTTTATAAGTAGTTGTTCAGATTCCTATAAATTATTAAGAGAAGATTCTTTAATGATACTGCTGTAATAGTATGATAGATTCCCTTGTTTCTAGTGTCACTTATGGCGAACTTTCAGTAGTTCAATGTCTATAAATATCCTCCTACATTAAAAATATACTCTCATTTCTCTTGGCCTCTTTTCTTTGATAGTGATAGTGTGGTAATGGGCCCGTAACTTAGTATCCTACTGCTTTATCTGCTCTTTGAGCTTATCTAATACTTGAATTACTTTATCTCTATAATCAAGACGAAGTAAAAATAATGTCTTATAAGACTGTCTTTGATACACATCCTTGTAAGAAGTCTACAATCCCATATTCAATCTCTGATTGTCTAAGATAGGAAGCAAATAAACTTCCGACCTTTTCCTATTCTTCCTATTGTTGATATTTGCTTTCTCGCCTTTTGTTTTGTGAAATCCATAATTAGGCACTTCTAAAATAGTGGACCCATGGGGCTCTGCATGCCGATATCGGTTCTTTGAAAAGGTTCAAAGTTTATAGACATAGGGCCAGCTAAAAAGTTTTTGTTCCAAAGCGGGCCCGTCAGGCCGTGACGAGATATCACTTCAAAAAATGGATTGTTTGTTAGTTTTTGTTAATACAAGAAAAGCTAAAAAGGTTTCTGCAACGTAATGCTGGAGGGATTTGGATAAAATTCATTTGAATATCAAGACCATCTCTTCCACAGCTCCTGATATTCGAGAACATGTAACAACTCTCGCAGGAAAGGGAGTCGATGTCATTATCGACTGTTTTGGTGCGGACAACACGATAAGAGATTACCTTTAGGATACTAAACAAGGATAGGACACCTCTTGTAGTGGTTATGCTTGGCAATGAGGTCAAAATCCTATTGGTTTCAGCCATTGTCAATGAATACCAAGTCCACTTTTCACTCTGGGGAAATTACAATGAACTTTTTGAGGTTATAGAACTTGTGAAACAAGGCAAGATAATACATGTATACAAGAATTCCTCCTTACCAAAATAAACCAGGTTGCAGATAAGCTAAGGAACGGTGAGATAAAGGGCAGGGCAGTCATAGTTCCAGAATTTGGACGGTAGATGACCAAGAAAAAGAGAGGGAGACAGATAGTAAGTGATGTGAGGAGGCGCTACTTTACCTCAACTCTAGTCGCTTCACTCTCACTATCCTTTGGATTTTTCTTTGGAAGGTCAACTCTTAGAATGCCGTTCTCTAGCTTAGCTGAAACTTTTGATGGGATTATCTCTTCTGGCAAAGGCACATTGCGATAGAAGGATCTGTACAACCTTTCGCTGTAGATGTATCTTTTGCCTTTTTGTTGATCTTTTTCTGAATGTTTGCCCGAGATCTCTACAGAATACTTGGTTGTCTTGACACTGACATTTTCTTTTTCTATGCCCGGAACTTCTAAATGCAACTCTAGCCTGTCTCCTCTGTCTACCAGTTCATAAGGTGCCATTCTCATATCTCTAGCTTCAGAGAAGGATGGAAATTCCCAGTCCAATGGGAAAGACCAGGGCCGGGCCATCATCCTTTCCATTTCTCTCCTGAAGGTGTCAAACATGTTGTCAAACTGTCTTGATGGCATCAGGGGATTCCTTTCTTGTTCTTCACGCTTCCTTTCGCTTGAGGAACTCATAGATTAATGTGGGGGCAATATTATTTGAAGACTTTGACTGCACCGCATTGCAAACAGCCTTTAACAGTTATGCTCTACCTTCGAAGTATTTGCATAATATTTTCTCGAGTTCCCATCTTTTCATCATAAAAGAGTCGTTCATCCATCTGCTTTATCGAGGATCCCCTGAGAGGTACAAAGCTCATTTTTGAAATGATATCTCTGTCAATGTCGACTCCCGGGGCGACTTCTTCAAGAACAACTCCTTGTCTTGTAAGCCTAAAAACAGCTCTCTCAGTAACATAGAGAATCTCCTTTTCAGACTTGATCGCTTGGTGTCCACTAAAGACAGTCTTGAAAACCTTCTCAACAAATTTTCCTACATGTCCATCCTCAATGATTCGTATCTGGTGATTTACGATCTCTATCTTAGTTTGACCTCCAGTAAATGCTCCTGCAAAATAGGTTCTTGGTGCTCCTCCTGCTATCACGGGAAATCCTCCTGGACCAAATATCCTATCCGGCAGCATCGACGGGTTGACGTTTCCTTCCTTGTCAACTTGAAGAAAACCAAGGGATGCAGCATCAATTACCCCACCCTCGAAGTTGGAAAACATATCAGGTATAGTTGACAAGGCAAATGGACTTATCGCCAAACCAAAATCCGGACCTGATAGTGCAATACCTCCCCAAGGACCAGATTCAAGCACTGTCACTATGAATTCAGTTACTTTTTCCTCAGCTGCCACAGATGATACCAAAGCAGGTATCCCGATTCCTAAGTCAACCAAGATTGGTGCTCTCTTTTCTTCAAATATCCTTATCAGTTCCAACAGAACCCTTCTGGCAATTACTTTTTCATGTTTATCTGGTGTACTTCTTGTGGTAATGTCGCTAATTAATTCGTCCGTTATAGGAGGTACTATCCTAAAGGAAATTCGTGGATCATATTCAATTGTCGCTGCCTGCCAATGATATTGTCTTGGAGCGACTATAACATGATCAACAAGCGGGCTTGGGATATCGACGTCTCTTGGATTCATTGTCCAAGACTTTGTCAACCATCTTACTTGGGCCATTACGATCCCTTGCTTTGGTCTAGCTTTTGCAGCTTGCGCGATACTAAGGCTGGTTCCTCTCATACCTTCATCTTCCATCGACAGGTTTCCAATCTCGTCGGCAGTAGTAGCTCTAATGAGAGCGTAATCGGGTTTTGGAGCTTGATAGAGCAGATACTCTTCTTGTTCAATATTGATAATACCGATTTTACAGGACATGTTCTTTTCTCCTATCTCATTCAAGGCTCCACCCTCCTCCCTAGGGTCGAGGAAGGTCTCAAGACCTATCTTCGTTATAAGACCTGGCCTGCCAGATGCTATTTCTCTGAACCAGTATGCAGCTATTCCAAGAGGCCAGCCATATGATTCAATCCTGTTATCGATAATCATCTTTTGAAGCCAAGGTGAAAAAGCTAGAAAAGGAATCAAGACTCCGCGAAGAAACTCTTGGCCCTTATCGCGATAAAGGTTCTCAGCTACTCGGTCCAATGCTCTCCCTGGTAGGGCCGGCAGTGCATCTGAGATTATAAAGATGTTTCTAGGATGGCCTGTTTCCAAGTAGCGCTTGTACAACTCTAGAATTAGATATTCCGGAGTTGTGGCCATGTTAAAGCCTGATATGGCGACAACTGAATTGTCTTTGAGTGTTGAAAGAGATGACGTTGCATCAGCAATTTTGGAGAACATCTTGCAACTTAACTAACATTAATTGACATCATTAAAGACTATTTCGCAAAACAAAGACTTTTGTCATATGGAGAGGATATAATTTTCTCCCATTTTTGCAGCACCTGAGTTAAAAAGTTCGTGTCTTTGCAAACTTGTAACCATGCTCCTATTTCTGCAGGATATACAATATCTCGCAAGATACAATATCCGCACAATACTGGTGGATACTAGATATATACACAACTAATCTTTGGAAGTAACAATCTGTCATTGTGCGTGACTTTATACAATGTTGCTAGCCTTCAAATAATATCCTTTAGTCTAAACTTTCACGTTTACACTTGCCCCAATTTTTGCAAAAAAATATCGCAATCTTGTATATCTCTCTCTGGTTACAGGGCTGTTTAGTGCATAAAGGAACATAGCATAGGGGTTAGCTAGTGCTGAATTTTCTCTGTAGCTTGCATTGTACTGTTGCTGCTGTTGTTGTTTTTCTCCTCCTAATGATATCTTGCTTTCTCATCTTTTGTTTGTGAAACCCGCAATTAAGCACTTCTAAAATAGTGGGCCCAAGGGCTTCGTGCTGATATCGGTTCTTTGAAAAGGTTCAAAGTTAAAAGGCATAGGCTAGCTAAAAGGCTTTTGTTCCCAAGCGAACACGCAGGGTGCGATGTATACAAATTGGCTCCGATTTCATATCTCATGTACTGCTTAATGAGACGTCTATACGCTCCATGAAGACAATCGCTCTCATACCGCGTTTAGCGTGTGACTTTTATCAGGAAATAATGTCGGCCCTCTCATCGCTTCGTATCTATCTTTTTCTATAAAGCTTCGATGAAGCAGCAGGAACATGTGCTAAGTAGGATCGACGTTGTTGGAGCGTTAGTAAGTAGGCTCATGTATCGATAGTACTCTACGAACCTGCGGAGACCTCTGCGGTTCAACTATAGATCTTTAAAAGTCACGAATCGAGGATTCTTAAATCTATTTCTATGTCATATCATTAGCTAGTCTTTTTTTTGACTCAATTCCGCTGTTGGCTGGTCCATTTATTACATTTCCTGAATTAGCAGAGAACCGCGAACCATGGCAAGGGCAATCAAATGACTTTTCCGAATTATTCCATGTTACGGTGCAGCCTAAATGAGTACATACTGCAGAATAAAGATGTAGTTCTCCTTTGTAATCTTTGTAGGCGGCATCCTTTCTGTCTTCAATAACTGTACCCTGTCCAGGCGAAAGCTCTTCATAAGATGATGTTTCATCTATTTTATCTTCCCCGTTCTCGTTATCCGAATCCTTTTCTTCATTTCCGCCTCCTCCTTCTTCTTCTTTTTCCTGTGTCACATTAGGTTTCTTTTTTGGCTCTCTTGAAGGATTATATAGAGAAGACCAAGGATTGCTCTTTCCCATAATCAGATCTGTCAAAATGATGCCAGCAACAGTACCATGTGTAATTCCATTTCCAGAATCACCTGTGGCAATATAGATATTGTTTTTTTCATCTCCGGGATTGTGTCCTATAAATGCTATAGAATCTTGAGGCTCCATCACTTGACCAGACCAGCGATATTCTATTCCTACTTCCTCAATAGGAAACCGTTCCTTTGTCCACGATTCAAGTTTTGAATAACGTTTTTCAATATCCTCATGAGATGCCGCACTTCCTGTTTGATGGTCTTCTCCTCCTACAATTAATAAATCATTATTCTCGTCACTGTCCATTCGTTGGATCCTAACATAGTGATAAGGAGCTACAACACTTTCTGAATTATGATTTCCTGTGTCCCAGTATAATGCCTTTGGAACCGCATTTTTCTTGATTTTAGCTCCAATTACATATGTCCTGTATGCATCTTGCTTGTCATAGATTTTACTCGTCTGGTCAATAATAGGAGCATTAGTAGCTATTACAATATTTCTAGCTTCGACGATATATCCATCAGATGTCTTGATACTGTTTGATTTTATCTCTTGCGCATGAGTTTGTGTAAAAATTAGTCCTCCCTTGCTAATCGTAGCCTTGCAAAGGCCTCTAAGGTATTTTAACGGGTGAAACTGGGCTTGGTTTGGAAAACGTATGCAAGGGCCAGTATCAAAAGAATCTAATGGTGATCGCTCTACTATCTCAGTTTCTATAATACCTGCTCGATGAGTTGCTTGAAGTTCTCTATCTAATGATTCTTTTTTATCACTCGGATCGAGGAACAAAAAGCCATCCAGCCTTTCAAAATCGCAATCAATCTTCTCTTCGCTTACTATAGATTCGATCAAGTTTACTGCAGCAGTATGACTTTCAGCAGCGATGCGTGCACCTTGTACCCCGTGAGTCTGCTCAAGGTCATAATATCTATCATCAAGCGCATGAGTAATGTGTGCAGTAGTACGACCGGTTTCTCCGCTCCCTATATAGCCATCTTCAACTACGATTACTTTTTTGCCAGATTTTGAAAGAAGATATGCGGTAGTGATACCTGCAATTCCACCTCCTACAACAATGACATCAGCTACTTCTCCTGAAGAAGAGGAAGAAGAAATATTGTATGTCAACTTTCCAAATCTTATTGGTTGTTCTATGTTAGCATACCAAGAAGGTTCTTTATCTCCCGATGTTTTGTTCTCCCAATTATTCTTACTACTGTCCCCATCTTCTTGTTTGATCGGATCTTCATTTGTATTCATACGTGGCTGTCTGCTCCCCTATAGAGCATTAAGGCAAACAATGTAAAAATGTATATTTCCACTTGCGCGTCAGTCTGTAAAAACACCCTTCTCTGTCCTTCATCAACTTTGATCCTAATTAGCCCTCTTCTTGACTAATATGTTATCGTCTTCTTCTATTTTAATTTCATATGTCGGTTCTGATCTCATTGCTGGTGGTCTTGCTACTTTGCCAGTTCTAATATCAAATCTAGATCCATGCCATGGACATTCAACCTCATAAGCTTCAAGTTTACCTTGGGCTAGAGGTCCACCAAGATGAGTACAAACATTGCCGATTGCATAATATTTTCCTTCAACATTGGCAAGACATATCTTTTCGCCATTGGCTTCAACTTCCTTCATTTGCGAAAGTTGAATATCCTTTGTATCAGCCACCTTGACATAATCCTCACTCAATCCGACGAACACCTAGATTATACAATTGAAATGTATATGGTTTTCTATCCAATTGAATCTCCATAGGTATTATTATGATTCTACGTTATGGATCTATGGTTTGGGTAATGAATTTCTCCTATGGATCTAGATAGAGTGTGTGAGCTAACTCATCTGATACCTTTTGGTTCGATCGCCCTTAATTCTTCATACTTGAAGTTCTTATTGTAGCTATTGAAAAATTCACATTCTCATAAAGATACAGAAATCAAAGAGTTTTACGTTAGAAAATATAGGTCCAAGGGGCATCGTGCTGATATCGGTTCTTTGAAAAGGTTCAGAAAAGTAAACATCAAGCTAGCTAAAAATTTTCCGCAATTCTCTAGCTTTCAGTATTTATGAAGCCTATGCATTGAGGAAGGTTATTACTTAGACATTCGTATAAAGACTATATATGTTCCCCTCACTATTCTGGCAAACGTAATTCCATATATCGGGAGTAATATCAAGGAGTTGGAATTCGGATCTTTGCTTGTCATCCAATAAATTGTACATCGGATCTCCAATTACTATGTGATTAGGATGTGCAAGAGCAGTCATTTTTACCGCAATACTTAAAGTATAACTTAAAAGATCATAGACTGGCTCTTTCACAAGAAGATGTTGTTGTTGTTTCTTATGGTTATTGTTGATGATGATATTCTTATTATTTTTGGGTCTGTTGGTAATCTTAGTGTGAGTATCCCAACCACTCTGTATTATTGCATTTTCACCAATATCCATTCCTATCCTTAGATTCATTTCAGGGCAGCCGTATTGATTAAGAATTGGATTTACGACCTCATGCGCTATTCTTATCATATATTTTGCACAATTCACTGCATTCATACATGCTGCTTTAAATTCAGACTTATGTCCTGGAACAACAAAAAATGCAAGAACTGCATCTCCTACATATTTCAGAATATAGCCCCCAAATGCCTTAACTATGATAGAGATTTCCTGGTTGAAAGCTTGAATTATCATTGTGAGTCTATCTAAAGGAAGCCTCATAGCCATTCTCGTTGATCCCACAAGATCAACATGCAAAACCACAAAAGTGGTTTTATATTTAGCAAATTTCTCTAGCACATTTTGTGCTTCGACAGAAGAAATAACAAATTCGGGTTTTCCTTCTAGCGTTTTCTGGACTCTGATCTGAGATTTTTTCATTAGGGAATCTGGACTAACTTGAAGATTAGTGGAGGATGATTTTAAGAGAGATGAATGTGAGTTTTCCTTAACATATTTGTCTTTTCCTACTACTTTTTCTTTCTTTGCATCTTGAGTTTTTATTTTATCATCTTTCTTCCGACTGGGATGCGAGCTAATCAGAATGCTATCAACATAACACCATTCCCATGTCTCACCTGGTTCAAAAGACCTTATAATAGGGTGCTTAGTCGATTTGAAATGTTTTGTTGCATGTTTATTGGGAGAATTGTCACAGCAACCTACATGACCACATGATAAACAAAGCCGTAGATGTACCCAATCAGAACCCATCTGCAGACACTCTTCACAACCATCCGGTGTTTTTGGCTCTATGTTCTGATTTACCTCCTTGAGATGAGGATCTGTCTGTTTCATACTAGAGGTAAGACTAGGTGTTATCACATATAGAATGTTCAATTAACAGATTAAAAACATACTGCTTGATGTCAGAACCAATATCGGAGTGGGCCCAAGGGTCCCCGTGCTTTTAGAAGGGCTAAACCGAAGGTTTCAAATTAGAAGATGCATCTGCAGCTAAAAAGTTTTTGTTCTTAAGCGGGCCCAGAGGGACACGGCAGAAAAAACCTTCAAAATTGGGACTCGATGAACTAATAAAATAAAATGAACTTTTGCATCAGTTTTTCAGTTACCTGCGTCTATGAATTAACCAAATGGTAATTTAAGAAACTCTAGACGTGAATGATTCTGCCAAGTATTCAGGAATCAAAAAGTACCAACTTTATTGATGCTTAATTTGGGTCAGAGGATATATTTCTGCACTCACAAGATCGCATTCTTTTGCAACGCTGCTCCTTTGTTTCCGAGCTGTAGTAGTTCAATAAATTTCTCTGGATAGCTAAATTGCTCAGTGGGAAAATCGATCCGAGCGCTTGCAATTCCTGGCTGCGCCTTTGCCCATTCTAGGATTCTCGGAACATCTCCCATCGTGGGTGCGTTTAGCATAATGGAGCCGTGGTCTGGGTCATAAAACACACCCCAAAGGTAGCTTGATTCGAAGTGGGTGAGCATGGCGTGGTCGACAGAGCTCTTTGCTCCATTGCAATAGGTGTAGGATAGGTAGACTGGGATAAGTCCGGCAATACCGTATATGTTAAGACTGGGAAAAGTAAAGAAAGTATTCTCTTGCCGTAATCTGATTGTTCGATTTCTAACCGTCCTTGTCGAGAGTCCGAGCTCCTTTGCGACCGAGGCCGGGGATTTGCGTGCGTCTTTTGAAAGGGCCTCAATTATTTTCACGTCTGTCTCAGTCAGAAGTTTAGTCCGGCTTGATGGAAGGGGCATGCGAGATTGAGTTATCCGCTCAGCGTTTGTAATTCGGGAGATCAGTTCGACGGCGCGGGAACGAGATTCGTTGGTGCTATACATGCTCAGAATCCTCAAAGCCCTGCCAAAGAAATTCAATATCATGATGACGCCGTCAACAAGCTTGAGCTTGCGAATCATGTCGGCCTTTTCCGACTCTGGCTGAACATCCACTACCACGTCAAGTACACTACGGCCGAAGAAAGAAGGGTTGAGAATAAGATGCCAATCCGACAATGCGCCCGCCTTCTGCAATCTCTTGTAACGATAATTCACTGTCATGTCATCTGCTCTGATACGTGCTGCTATAGCTCTGAGCGATAACCTTACCTCCGCGCTCGACGGAGAGGCTCTACTTTCAGAAATCAAGGCCCGCAAGATTTTCACATCGAGCGCGTCCACGAAGACATTTCTCCTTGAAATGAATCAAGAGAGATGTTGTATTAATTCCTGTCGGGTACTTTGCCTAAATCGTTTAGGCTAGCGTTTAACTGCAGAAATCCCCAAGGAATGCCATGCAAAAAAATGAAACTGCAAAAAGCGCAAAAGAAATTGTGACGGAGTTCATGCAGGCAATGGAACGAAAAGAATGGAAGACTGTTAGAAGCCATATAAGCGATAACATATCGGTCCTAGCACCCGGGCCTGCTAAACTAATCACTTTTCACCAAGCTGAGGCCTACATGTACTATCTGGAACATGCGACAGGTCCCCCACCAGAGATCAAGAAGGTGATCGCGGATGGCAACGATGTCTGCGTTACTTTCGAAATAACTTATCCCGACCAGCCACAGCAAGTGACGACTCTTGTATGCGGATTATTCCACCTGAATGATGATGGAAAAATAGGTGTGATAAGGCTCGTCCTAGATCCAAGAGAGTTGTTCCAGAAGTTAGGCTACTGACATGACTACTACAGTGTCTGATGCGCGTGCAAGGGATTATTTCAGCAGTGTGTGGTCTAACAGGTTCATAATAGCGGCCATAGTTCAAGGCGCGGTAATCACAGGGCTCACGCTGACCTTTATAGCTGAACAGATACTAACCTCTGGAACAAACATCATAGAGTTCCTATCATTGTCATTTGAAGGCCCAGCTAAATGGATATTTCTTGGATACATATTTTACATGATACTGATTGTATCTATTGCAACTACATCTGTGTTCTATAATCACTTTGAGGCTAATATGCAACGAACTATTCGTGGCTTCGGATCGGCGCTAGCATGGGTTCATCTAATCGGAATGAACGTAGGAGGAGCAACTGTCACTCTAACTATGATATATGCAGGATTTGTAGGATCAGGAATTATTGGGATAATCACTAGCGGTGGAAATAATGCTGTTGAATTGAAACCAAGTACTCAGGTTTTGGAACAATTTATTGTACCTATATCTGCATTTGCAATGATATTGGTGATTGGTCTTATTGCAGGTGGACTTACCTTCCTTCTCAACTTCATAAGCATAAGAAAAAGTTCGAACAAATTGTATCAGAGGTATAAAAGAGAGAGATAAGTAGCTACAGAAGTGAAAATATGAGAATGCGAAACTGTCTCTCACACTTTTTTGTTGTTGTGTAATTGTTGCTGGACTATTCACTGATATCGGTTCTTTGAAAAGGTTCAGAGTTATTGGAATGTGGATAGCTAAAAAGTTTTTGTTCGTAAGCTGGTCCGTCGAGCCGTGAAGCGATATCACTCAAAAGGGTATTATTTGATAGCATTTGAATGAAATAGGGATCTAGAAAAGTTTCTGCAAGACTGATTCAGCAGGATTTTGTATTCTATGCGTGAATGGACTGTAGTCAAACTATCTACTACCTTTGAATGGATCTATTATAGTTGGGACCAACCTCATTTTCAGGACACATCCGCCAAGAGCGGATTACATCACTCACTTGATTCGGTGCTTCTTCAATGGCAAAATGAGCGCCTCCCTTGATAAGCAGTGAACTACTCCTGGGGAACATTTTTTCAAATCTGCTATCAAACCCGGCCTTGACCCCGTTATCCATATCGCCATTTACTAGTAGAATAGGCAGGTGTCTGAGATTTTTCAATCCCTGCTCAATGTCGTTAAGATAATGACTACTTTTCATAATGCTTCTGAAGAGCAAATGAATCGGATGGCGATTTGATAGTTTGGAAAATGGCCTACTGTAAGCAAGTTTTTCTTCCTCAGAAAGATGTCTGAGGTAAATCCCTTTGTTTAAAAAGAAACGGATAAAGAGATTGGTATCTACCATGAAGGCACCTAAAGGTGAGCCCATCAACGAAAGGAAACGTACTCCTTTTAACGGCCAGGCGAAGGTTCCACTAAGCACTAGACCAATAAATCGCTCTGGATCTGTAGTTGCCAATTTCAATCCTACGGGACCACCTATGCTATGAGCTATCATTGTAACATCTGATAAGTTCAAAGCTTGGACAAATTGATCAAATATCCTAGACTCATT
>DATAAU010000099.1:0-7595 GCA_036259955.1 Nitrososphaera sp.
GGGATTGTCTGAAAAGTAGAAAGGAACTTGGCCTCTTCTGTTTGTTTGACAGTTTCTGCCTCTGCTTCCTTTGTTCGAAGCTCATCTTCTTGAGTCGGATAATAGGACATCGCTCAAAGGTAGGCAGGTATTGCGTTTAACGGTATACGAAGATAATTCTATTCTTCTAAATTCTAAAGGAAGAGTAGATCGCTTCGCATCCTTACCTTCGCTACTGGTGCAATAAGTGATTTGATTTGCGCGCAGCAATGAAGGAACCTGACACCCTTATGTGTTGTTTTGTAAACTAGATTGTCATCTGAGTCCTTTTCTGCGTTCAATAGGCTATGTGACAGTAATGTGTTGAAGTAATAGTTCATCTGCTCAGAGCTCAAGTTTGCATGCGACATAATATGCGTCTTTTTGACTCCACCTGTTGCAGATACTAGTATATCATATATTATGTCAAGTTTGCTTCGGTTCTTAATCTTATCTTGTTCCTGCAATGCAAGTAACCTGTATTTTAGATAGACCTTTATCAACCCTGCGGTAAAACATTCTGAATCAAGGCTTCAATTTGATATTGATTTTGTAAATTTTATGTTAATTACATTACACTCTCTATCTGTGGATATATTAAATTATGATAACCTGATTATTTGAAAACCTTATATCGTAACCCTATTTACATCGTGCCATGAAACGTGTAGAGGCCATCATTTCTGCAGAGAAGGTCAGCGCAGTCAATGAAGCTCTGAGGAACGCTGGTGTAGGCGGTGCGACTATCCTTGATGCTAAAGGAAGAGGGAAAGGCGAAAAGCCCCAGGTACATACTGCAAGGGGCACAAGGGGGCTCTCTGCTGAATTTTCAGTTAGAGCTAATGTTGTGGCTGTAGTTGATGATCCTGACGTAGAGAAGGTGATCACAGCCATTCTCGACACTACAAGCACTGGTTCCGCAGGCGATGGCAAGATATTTGTCTCTAATGTCACCGAAGCAATTGATATTGGAACAAGAAAGCGGGGTCAGACTGCTATAGGATAGCCTATTTTTTAGTAAAGAATTTTTTGGTTTCTCCAAGTGTCAACACCTCAGCTGCTGCAACTTTGATCACGACAGGTAGGTCGCATACTGCCTTGCCTATGGCCAGACAGTGGCGTTGTGGAAGCGTCCTTACTATCGATCGTATTGTGTCATTGTCTGCCAGAGACACTTTAGATATTTTGTCTAGATCATTATCATTTGTAAAGTTAAACAGGAAAATGTTGTCCACTTGTCGATAAATACCATCACTTAGTGCATCTGGCTGGTTCGTGATAAAGGTAGTATAAATACCAAAGTGTCTCATTCGAGTAATAATATCCTCCCAATATGTATCGCGAACGTAAATGTGCGCCTCTTCTGCAAAGAGGAAAATAGGAGGGATTTTCTTGTGCTCTAGCAGGTCCACAATTTTACTCAATACTAATTCGACGACCATCCTGCGCACCGTAGGTGAGATTTCGCCCATATTGATTATCATGGCCGCTCCGCTCTTGTCTGAAATTATATCTTCAAATTGTAGGCCTCCTTCACCGTTGGTGAATAGCCGTGAGGACTGAATGACATGGTAGCGGGACACTAATGCGTCTCTTACGAGCTCATTTATGTTCCAGGTGTTGACCGCATTGCCTATCGAATCTATTGAAAGTGACTGTTTGCTTTCGCACCAGTCCCAGATCCGCAAAAATTCACGCAAAGACGCAGCAGGCATGTCAAGAGCGTTTTTAAGCATTCCTGATATTGCCGTCTTGCCGCAGTAGTTAAGAGTAAACCTAAGCGTCTTGCCTGGCTCAAGTATCTTGACCTGCTGATGGATTGAAGAGGGGACACCGGCGCAGCTCCATCCAAGACCTCCGTATTCATTGTTCAGGTCAAATACGATCACAAACGCGCCATATTGCACCAGTGTCTTGATAAGCATCTTAGATAGATGTGACTTCCCCGACTCTTTCTTGCCTGTGATGACGCTCAGCTTGCCATCCAGATCTTCTGCATAAATTTCAAATTCTTCCTCACGTCCAGCTCTGCCAATTGGAATTGGGAATACACCGTATCTTCCAAGCAAAGACGCAAGCTCTTTCATCGTAATCCTCCTTATTCTGGACTCAACTCTTGATGGAAGCCAAGTTACGTCGCTTGATAGCTTACCCTCATTGACTGATGCTCTTATCTTCGCCCGAAAAACTCTGGCATCTCTTACCAACCGGGATAAGCTCCCAATATTAAGTGGATCATGTAGGTTTTCCATGCTTGATGCGTTAACTACCTCTTCTTTGACAATGTCTTCAATTAAGGCCTGAGATGAAAGATATTCTTCATCATAGACCTGCACAACCATACTCCTGCTTCTGTCCTCTATCAGTAAGTAGTCTCCCTTCGCAGCAGAATCTTCCTTCATGGCAAGTAAGAGCAGTTCGTTGCCATTCTTTGATAGTATCTTCATACTGGTATCGACCCCAAAAGAGTTCTGCGTATGTCCTCTGCAGCTAGCTCCGTTACATCATAATTGTTCAATATGTGGCTTCTGAGGCATGTCACCTCTGTGCTTGTGAATGTCGAAATGTGGTGTGCAAGCCTGAGAGTTTCGGGATAGCCACCTGCTACTACATCATTTCCAAGCAGCATGCCAAGTGATTGCCCTACGTCACCAACAATGTCTGCTCGCAAAATAGGACTGCTAGTCCCCTTTTCCAGCTTAACCATTAGGTTGCTCCCAATAGTGTTTCTGATCAAACTTTTGATAATATCCTCAACTTCAATGTAGGCCGGTCCTGGCACCTTTGTCAATGGGGCGGCCGCCCTGTCTAGGGCCTTGAGCTTAGTGCTCTTGCTGATCCCTACAAGCATGTTCTTGCGGAGAACACTACTCTCCGAAATCTTACTTATACGGCAGTCTCTCTCTTCAAAGATCGATGCTTTGAGTGAGCCGTCTACCAATATTATTGAATTTGTAAAGTTACTAGCAATCTCTTTTTGTACGGCTCTCTCGACACGTATTCTTATCAGACGCTTAGCCATGTCATCATCTAATAGAACAAGCCTTGAGAGTCGCTCTTCCAGATCTGATTCATGAACTGTCTTTTCGCTTAGATAGAACAACCCCGGGCCTATCTTGAAATGCATGAGGGTGTGACCTGCATAGGCAGTAGCTACGCCACACTTAATACCATAAAGGCTTCCATCTTCTGTTTCAGCTAACTTGATGCTACTGGAGTCGATAGCCGCAACAAGCGAATTCTCTTTGATCGGACGAATAGTGGTTATTGTTGTCGTACTATAGGGGTTAGATCTCATACCCCATCCGTCGACTGGCATCATTTTCTTGTCATCATAGCAGAACACAATTTTTTTTCCTCTCAGCACATCAAGCTTTGGAGCAAGACACTTGCTAACAGATTCCCCTATGTCGAGATCCCTTAGACTCAAGATGTTGTCCGAAAAAAGGGTTTTTTGATTGTTCATGTTGATCAACAATATCTGCGGGCACAAGTATATTAATATTGCTCAACATGATCAATATGGCCAGCAACAGCTTTATCAATAGCAGGCTGAAAGTTATATTTAAGCAAAAACATGAGTGGCCACGCTGCTGAGGAAGTCAAAATAAGGCTAAAGCACGGTGAATGGGAAGTGGAGGTCGTATGCGTTGAGAGCAGGGTCAAGCAGGTAGTTGAAAGCGTGCTCTCAAGCCTTGATACTACTAAGATGATTGAGCCAGAAGTTCAGAACCAGCTCGATGCGTTGAGGCGAGAAATAGATTCCTTAAAGTCCAGATCTATCGCTGAACTTGGATCGGAGGGCCAACAACAACAACAACAGCAGAAGGTAATCACCAAGAGTGGTATGACCTGTAGGGGTCTTTTGGAAAATCTCTGGCTTGAGGGGCATTTTGTTAATGAAAGGTCTCTTGGTGAAGTACATGAAGAGCTATCAAGGAGGGGCTACAATTACGATAGGACTGCAGTTTCGCATTCGCTTACAGATATGGTGCGAGAAAACATCTTGACAAGAATTGGAACAATGCGAAATTACCGCTATATTCAGAAAAGGCCACCGAATAACATTACTGTGCAGGCCTGACCTTCTTAGCTATTGTAGAATTGAGCCAGTGGATGCCTGCTGTAGTTATCCTGTATTTACTTGACTCTTTTTCATCACGCGCAACATGGCCTGCCTTGACCAATTCCGATATTCTTGAGCTTATGGACTTTGGGTTGAGTGCCGTAGCAGCATGAATGTCCGATACCTGCATAGAGTTGTCTTGTATCTTGCCAAGATCTTTAGCAATTTTAGCAGCTACAAGCTGCAGAGCTACTATGTCTCTATCAGACAGCTTTACATCCGCGTCTAAAATTACACGAGGGCCCTCTGGTGTAATCTTGATGACATGGGAATATGTTTCGATGAGCTCCTGTGCTGCGTAGTTTAGTAGGATCTTTCTTGCAAGATCCATTGAAGGTATCTGCTTATGCAAAAAGTTCATTACAGAAGCCGTAACGGTCTCTGCAGAGCCGCTGAACTCAACTCTTACATCGCCTATAGTTACGATGACATTAACGTCATTTTCAGCTTGGCTCATTATCTTCTTTTCGCTTGTAACACAAATGGCGGGCTATATATTGAATTCGTTAGATTACACGGGCCTGAACTCTTTTTTCTCTCTTCTTCTATAGAGTAAATAAGTTATTCCAAGCAATCCTCCCGATAATGCAATGGTCGTTACTGTAGCGTTGATGTCACTTTCAACCGATGTGCAAGAAAACTCGCCGGCGGAGCAGCCAGCATAAAAGAAGATGCCATTCCAAGCAGAATGTGTAACCACTGAAAACCAGCCCTTGCCACTAAGCCATGTCCTTAGGCTAAAGAAAAGGGATGGGAGTACAAAGACCAGGTTGCCAAACGCAAGGCTGTTTACCGAAAGAGTATCTGTGTTAAAAAGATGTATCACAACCCAGATAGCTCCAGTAGCAAGGACAAAGTACACATTTCCAAAAATGTAAAACGGGATGCCAAAAAATATTGTCTCTTCTAATGGCCCTGCGGCAAGTACTAACAATAATGACCTTGGGATGTTAGGCTGCTCATGGTCTGGAAGAACCTGCTCAATTAAAGGAGTGACTGCAAGAAGCAAAAGAATGCCTATACCATGGTAAAACAACAGCATCTTTGTGAGGTAGCCTACTGAAGTGCGCTTATACTTGGAAAGCCATGACCTGGGATGAAAGTCAGCCCTTTCTTCAACAAATCTCCCCTCCAACGGCCATAACATGACTGCTACATTAAAAGAAGTTTCTGCTGACTATCTACTACATCCAATCTTCCCATGCTGATGTATATCGTTGGAATAGCCTGCGTGCACGTGACGATAAGCTAAGCGATTTCTGTGCTTGGGCAAGGCAATCAACAAATAGCTTAAGGGGGCTTGACACGTACTCGAGAGCCGTCATGTCCTTATCACAGAGTGTGACGATCCTCTCAACATCCTTCAGATATATCTTAGAAACAAAATCTAGTATGCCCCTGATCTCCTCCGTTGGGACTGATTCGTCCGCAAGCTGTTTTTCTATGCTTGCAGAATTGATTGAAAGGGAATCAATATAAATTTCCCTAGTGGACTTGGGTTTGTACATTTTACTGCTTACTAGTGATCATCTTGCTCATCTTATCTTTCAACATTGAATTTACCTTTTGGCCATTAGCCTTGCCTCTGTATTCTGCCATCGCCCTTCCCATTAGCGTGCTCAACGCGTTCATGCCTTTTTCTTTGATTATTGTCATGTTATTGTTTATTATCCTGTCAAGTCCTTTACTTAGCTCTTCGTCACTTATTGAAGACGCACCTACCGCCTCAATGGCTGCATTAATGATCTTCGTCTTAATATCTTCCCTTGTATTCATCTCTTCATTGACAATGTTCGCTATGATGGGCTCATTTTTCATCAACTTCTCGAATATCAAGACAACTGATTCTTTTGTTATGGAGCCTCTGTCAAGCCTTGCAAAGATATCCTTTATCACCTCATCTGTCAAGACCGAAACATCTAATCCTTGTCTCTGCAAGCTAGTGAGTTCCTCTGTCAACTTGGCTGCGATAAATGTCGGCTCTATCTTGGTCTCACTTGCAATCTCTTCAAACACAGTAAGGTAGTCAGAGTCAAAGATCTGACTTGCCAACTTCATGTTAAGATTGTATTTCTTGGCAAGTGAATTCACAATCTCATCCCAATGTTTTGGAATTTTATCTGCAAGGGACGCAAGCACAGGGTCAGAAATCGCAATGGGTAGTATGTCCGTCTCGGGGTACATCCTAGCTCCCCCTGGCCTAGGCCTTAAGAAAACCGTCTTGCCGTCAGGAGTCGCTGCACGGGTTTCAGCAGGAACGCCTTCGATTGCTGCTTTGAGCCGTCGAATTACCGCGTCAGAAGCGAACTTGACCTTGTCATTCGGACCTCCTACGATAACGAAAGCGTCACTGTCATTCATTTGTAGTTTCTGCTTAACTTCTGTAACTTCTTCTTCTGTTATTCCATAATTTGGAAGCTCGTCTGAATGGAAGATCCCATCTATATCATAAAATTTTACAAGCTTGCCGAGCTCTCTTCCAAGTCTAATATCATTATAGGGTTCGTAACCGATCATGCCTGCAAACCCTGGCACCTTTATCGCTATGATATGTCCTCCTGATTCAAGAATTTTTTTAACAATTCTTGAAGATGATTTGTTGCCGAGAATGTCAGAGACATCAATTATGTCGCCTATTTTTTTGGTATCGATATTCTTTTCTTTCAATTTCTGTGATATTATTATTAGACCATATTGCCGATACATCTCATACTCGATTATTTTTACCAGCTGATCGAGCTGCTGCACACCTTTAACCTCTACCACCGCACCATTCTGTACTGAGATGTTTATGTCCTGCCTAATGCTGCCAAGTCCGCGTGCAACGCGCTTGCTTGCCCGAAGTAGTCTACCCAATGTGAGGGCAACTTGCATGATTTCGCTGGGTTTGCCCGTTACTGGTTCAAGTGCGATTTCTACAAGTGGCACGCCCAATCTGTCAAGGCCGAATTTGCGTACACCCTTTTCATCTCCTATTAACTTAGCCGCATCTTCTTCAAGACAGATGCTTTGAACCCCAACTCGCTTTCCTGCAACGTCTAGATATCCGCCAGATGCAACAAGCATCGTGCGTTGAAAACCCGAAGTGTTTGAGCCATCTATTACTATCTTGCGCATGACATGGATCTCATCCATAACCTTAGAATGCAATGCAAGGGAAAATAGTAGTGCAATTTCAAGCGCCTCCCTGCTAACGTCATGTGGAGGTTCCTCGTCAGCCTCTACAAGGCAGCTGGAACCAAGGGCTGAGTGATATCTGACAATGTGCATCTTTGAAAACTCAAACATGGCTGCTGGGTCATATGCTCCAAGCTCACTTTGAGTTGGCCGTAGCTTACGTACAAACGAACTATCATAATCTTTCGCTTCTTCACATCGGCAATTGCAAAACAGCTTGCTATTTGTGGCCAGCTGCTGATGTATTTCAAAGCCGACCTTCAGGTTCAAAGAC
>DATAAU010000100.1:0-13255 GCA_036259955.1 Nitrososphaera sp.
ACCACATGACACAATATACATTGGCAAGAAACCACTTATGACATACGTGACGTCAACTCTGATCCAGTTGGCCAACCAGCCATCCGTGACAATCAAGGCAAGAGGCCTAAGCATTGGACGAGCCGTAGACGTATCGCAGATCACGCTGAAGAGGATGGAAAATGCCGGATACAAGATAGGCGACGTAAGGATTGGATCTGAGACAGTCCAATCGGAGGACGGCAGGACACGAAACGTCTCTACGATTGAAATCGAGATAAGGAAGAGCTAGGCCTGCTGCTTTTTTTACTTTTTCTGAATGTCTCTTTCTGATACTATAGAAGTTAAATCATGAGCATTACTGCCGCCGACGCTGTGATTTATCTTGTGCATCTAAACCCCATGACTACTGCTCATGAATCAATAATTTCAATGCTCAAAAAGAAGTATCACGTCTACATTTTCCCTGTCCGCTTTGTTAAAGACGGGCAGGAGATCAACACAAAGAGCCTCCCGTTTTCATATCACCTTCGAAAGGAGATGATTGAATCTGTCTTTGGTGACTCTGTCGTGGTGCTTCCAGATTATACCTTCTACGCTCCATACCGTAAGTATTTGCCACCACTCCTTTCGTCATGGTCGTGGAAACTTCGTAATCAGATAATTTCACAGATAAATGAAAAAAGGTTCGTCTCATACACCGGCGACAAGGCTGAGCGGCTTATGCTCAAAGCATACCTGCTTAACCCCCTCAAAGCTGACAGGCTTGAGATTTCTGCATCATCAATCAGGGCGAAGCTCTATGGTCAAGTGGTTGAAGGAGAAAGTGACGAAGAGTGGTGCAGAAAAGTGCCTAAAGCAGTAGCACAGATCATCAAGAGGAACTGGAATATTGTGGACAAGTTTGCAAGAATGGAAGATAGTACTACGAGGGTGATGGGAATGAAATTCCCTAAAGAAGGCTACAAGTAGTTCAAGATTTTTATAAGCCAGTGAGGGATCGTGCCATTACACATGAAGGAAAAAGGCGGCGAGTTTGTCTGGCTTGATGGCAAGCTCGTGAAATGGGAAAACGCCAAAGTTCCAATCTATACGCATGCACTTCATTATGGCACTGCAGTCTTCGAAGGTATACGTGCCTATGCAACCAAGAACAACGTCTACATTTTTCGGTTGGAAGACCACATGAAGCGACTTCATCGCTCTGCTGGGGTTTACTCGATTTCCCTCAAATATTCTGCCAGGGAACTTGCTAATGCTACAGTCGAGCTATTGCAGGAGAATAAGGTCAAAGAGTCGTGCTATATTCGTCCCTTGACCTTTGTTGGTCTGCACGGTATTGACCTTAATGTGACGAAGGATTCGCCGACCCATACTGTTATAATTACGTTTCCATTTGCAAAGTACTTTAAGGGTGAAGGCATAAGTGTGTGTGTCTCTTCGTGGAGGCGCATTCATGACAGTATGACCCCTCCACTTGCCAAAGCTGCCGGCAATTATCTCAATTCAGTTCTGGCAACACAAGAGAGCAAGCGCAATGGCTATGATGAATCAATTCTGCTTGATTTTTACGGAAATGTAAGTGAGGCTTCAGGCGAAAACATCTTTGTTGTTAGACACGGTAAGATCTATACACCATATTTTGCCGATTCAGCCCTTGAAGGCATAACGCGAGAAACTGTCATGGCGATAGCAAAGGACTTGGGCTATAGCGTCATCGAACGTCAAATTGCAAGAACCGAGCTGTATATGGCTGACGAAATATTCCTTACTGGTACTGCAGCAGAAATAGTTCCAGTAATCAGTATAGATGGCCACCCTGTAGGCACTGGAAAGGAAGGCCCCTTGACAACTAGTATTCGCGAAATGTATGCAAAGATCGTATCTGCCGAAGCCAAAGAATACCTGGAGTGGTTGACCTCTGTATGGTAGGCACTGGCAGTGAAACTAGAATTGCGGTCATAGGTGTTGGCGGCTGGGGCAAAAATCATGCAAGGGTCTTGAGAGAGCTTGACTGTCTGGCCGCTGTATGCGATCTTGACCTTGCAAGGGCGAAGGAGATCGCAAACAAACATGGTGCACAAGCTTATTCTGCGATCGACGAGATGCTAGGAAAGGAGCGGCTTGATGGCTGTCTAGTGTGCACTCCTACAAACACACACGCAATTGTTGCCAAGAAGGTTATGGAACATAACATCAACGTATTTGTTGAAAAGCCTATGTCATTTTCCTCAAAAGAGTGTGAAGAAATGACACAAATGGCACAGAAGAAAAAGTTAATCCTAACATCCGGATACGTTGAGAGATTTAATCCTGCTATTAGCGATACACGCAAGCTAGTAGAGGGCAAGATGTATGGCGATCCTATGATGATTGAGTTCCATAGAGAAAACAGGATGCCGCCACACATCACAGATGTAGGGATAATATATGATACCTCAGTGCATGATATTGATGCAGCGATATTTCTTTTTGACAGCCCTCCGCACGTCATATTTGCACGTGCTGGCAAACACTTTCACGCACATGAAGATTTTGCAACCATAATGCTTGGTTTCGAGGGACAAAAAGTGGCCATCATAGCGTCCAACTGGTTAACTCCGAAAAAGGTGAGAACTTTTAGCGCTGTATGCACCGACGGAATCATTTCCGGTGATTTTTTAACGCAGGAGATAAGAATAGACCATGCCGAGGCCACGATTGTGCCTCGGCGTAAATTCCAAGAGCCATTAACATTAGAGCTAAAGAATTTTATTGAATCAATAGAAGGTAGGGCAAAGATAGTTGTGACTGATAGAGATGCAACAAATGTTACAAAAGTGGCAGAGGCCGCTATACTGTCAAGCAATACCGGCTCGCCTGTGTATTTAGATCTGAAATGAACAGGTCGATGCTTGATATCCTTGCATGTCCTATAGATAAGCACTATCCATTGGAGCTTTTTGAAATTGTTTCAGAAGGTCAGATCGTGAAAGAGGGCATTCTATTTTGCACAAAATGTAGCCGCTACTATCCAATAATTGGTGAGATACCTGTCATGCTACCTGATGAGCTTAGAGAAAGACAAAAGGCGCAAGATATCGAGTTTTTAAGAAAATGGCAAAATAGGATCCCTGACAAAGTTATAAGACACGGAAATCCATGGCATTTGTGAAGGAATGAGCAACAACTATACCTCATTGCCGGGCGTGACAAACTACGTTGATAAGAGTGCTAAGATCGGGAGGAATGCCAAGATATGGCACTTTGCATACGTGGGAAAAGAGTCTGAAATAGGAGACAACGTAATGATAGGTTCGCTAACACATATCGATTACAAGGTCAAAATAGGTGACAATACTAGAATCGAAGGGTCCGTTTACATTCCACCTCTGACAATTATTGGCAAGAATGTTTTCATTGGACCTGCAGCAGCATTCACAAATGATCCGTATCCCATGAGTCCCAAGATGGCTGGCGTAATAGTGGAGGATGGCGCCATAATAGGCGGGAGATCTGTGTTCAAACCGGGTATTCGAGTGGGGAGAAACAGCGTGGTTGCAATGGCTGCAGTTGTTACAAAAGATGTCCTGCCTGATACCGTGGTGATGGGTCATCCTGCTAGGCCTGCATACAGCCGCGCAGAATATGATAGAAAGAAGAAAGAGTGGGAGTCAAAGCAGTAATGAAAAGTGATAGCGAAAAAACTCCTGTAAGCCATAGAATAATCTTATAATGACCGTACACTCTTTACTTCTGGATTTACTAAAAACTTAGGATTGGGAACTTTTTCTGCTAGAACATCAAGCAAATTTCTTGCTGCGACTTCCGCCATCTTTGAGCGCGTCTGATATGTTGCGCTTCCAATGTGCGGTAGTAATACTACATTCTTCATTTTGAAAAGTGGATTTGACTCTGGCAGAGGCTCAGTTTCAAATACATCGAGACCTGCACCTGCAATCTGATTGTGCTTAAGAGTCCTAATAAGGTCAACTTCTTTTACGACCTGTCCTCTAGCCGTATTTATTAAGAATGCAGTTTTTTTCATCAATCTTAGTTTTGTACTATCTATCAGTTGGTGGCTGGCACTATTCAGAGTTGTGTGAATTGACACAAAATCACTTTGAGCAAGCAGCTCCTCAAGTTCTACATATGTTGCGTTGAGCTCAGATTCAAGCTGCCGGTTTCTCTCGCGATTGTGGTATATGACTTTCATGTTAAATCCTCTTGCTCTGCGTGCTACTGCCGATCCTATCCTGCCTAGCCCAATTATGCCGAGTATACTGCCGTGGACATTATATCCTAGCATCAGGTCTGGACTCCATGCACTCTTCCATTTTTTGTGCCTCGTGTATTCATCTGCTCTTACAATATTGCGTGCACAGGCAAGGATAAGGCCAAATGCCAAGTCTGCTGTCGCTTCTGCAAGTATATCCGCGGTATATGTGACATAGATACCTCTTGCTGTAGCTTCTTTGACATCAATATGTTCAAATCCTGTGCTGTATGAACTGATAATTTTAAGATTTGAACCTGCATTGTCCATTACATGTGCATCAATACGATCAGTCAGCATGCACAGGATTCCATCCTTGCCGGCAACATTTTTCAATAACTCTTTCCTGCTTGGCGGATGGGGCTTCTTGTTCAGCGTTACTTGACATTCTGTTGAGAGGATGGAAAGGGCAGGTTCTAGTATCCTTCTTGTCATATAGACCTTCTTTTTACTGTTGCTCACAACACCATTAGTACTATCTATATTTCAGTTGCTATTTAATCATAATAGCCCGGCCCAGATTCGAACTGGGGTCAAGGGCTCCAAAGGCCCCTATGCTTGGCCACTACATTCAGCAGAAAAAATTTCTTTTTTTCCTCTACCGGGCTTCCGGGCGTAATTTCAATATTTATGACATACTTATAATCTTAAGGCACCAATCATCCTCTCTGTTGGGTCTTCCATCCCTCTAAGAATATGTATTGCCCTTTTCTTTTGCGTATATGTATATCGTTCATCCGAAATCATTTTCATGCCGAGCCTTACAAGCGATCTCGGGTTATTTGCTCTCTTGGCTAATCCTGATTTGACGAGATACTCTTCAACGTAATAATGGATAGGTGCTATAGATATTGTAGGCTTGCCCAGGAGCGCTGCCTCAGCAGTCATTGTGCCCCCTGCTCCGACAAAAAGGTGTGTAGATTTTACAAGGGCCGTGCCGTCTACTACATCTCTTAGCACTTGCACCTTATTACCATAGCGTGCTTCTACTTCTGCTATCTGGTCTTCGTATCTGCAAAGTATCATAATGTTGGTTGATTGCCATAATTTATCCACAAAGCTATCTATCATTTTTGTAGCACTTACCTTTTTGTCTGCAATGTATGATGCCTTGCTTTCTTCGAGTCGAATAAGGATCATCTTTTTTTTATCCTGATTAACTTCCGATAAATAATAATCATCATCATTATCATGGTGCTTAAGCCACGCCGCAGCATCAACTGCCTTATATCGCACGACGTTCTTCTTTGCTATACCATAACCTAACCATGCCGAGTGAGGTATCACCCAAGGGCAGTGTAACTTGCTTGTCAGGGGAATCGTAAGCTTTGCAACCGCTTCTGCATGAGGCGAGTCGTTAAAGCCTATGTGTGTGATTCCAAGGCCAAAAGCTACTCGTGAGCCTTCTGGTGACGAAAAGGTAATTGCTGCATCGGGCTCAAACTGCTTTATGACTTCTGTCAGCTCATATGTCCTATGGGCGCTTTCACGTAACTTATGGTATCTATCCGCTCCGCCATGGCTTCCGATGGGTATAAGGTCAAGTTTTTTAATCCTAGCAAGTTCCACTGCCTCTCTGTATTTTCTTGAGGTGCAAAGAACATCGTGACCTGAATTCTTCAGCAAGTTGACTGCACGTCTGAAAAACATTACTTGCTTTGGAGTTAAAATGTCAAACCAGATCTTCAAATGTATAATGTGTACTTGAAAGCCTTGGAAAAACCTTTTGTAGACCACGTTAGGTATATACGGGGGGATGAAGGGGGGAGCTTACTCTACACTTTGAGTACTACATCTTCCTCTTCTTCTACCACTGCTTCTGTTGCTGTATACGGGTTGAGCACCGAAGGCTATCGAATAGCATCTTCAATAGCCATAAACGGCTCTAAGGTCTCATTAATCGATGAATCGGTCAGAATGGCCATTTTGCTCAAGCCTGATATAGCAAGGACATATCCAAACGTAAGCTCGCTTATGGAAGACGAGCCTCTCCTTGATCTACAACCTATCGACATTGCTATAAGCAATGCCTCATATGTCTATTTTGCTCCTCGAATAAGGAAGGTCGGCCCAGACGTTAAAAGCGACGTTATGACAAAGTTCAAGGATGCAATTAAGGCGCTCACACGCGGCGCCTCTCTGATCTATATGCTTCCGACAGGGGTAGGTGGCAACAATGAGAATATTGCTCTTATAGAGCACATGACAGGAATGACAGTTGAGAAGGATGTATCCTATTATTACCTTCCAATGAGCGCTATTGCTACAGCCAGCTCTGAGATCCTTATAGGTTCGGTCAAATCTAAACATGACAATCATATCTCCAAGATGCTCTATGACCCAGACACTCATCGCAAGTTGCGGTTTGTAGACGTCAATTCCGCCGAGCTGGTGCATGTCATAAAAACATTGAGCCACTATTCTGGGATAGCCAGCATCCTTGAAGTCTGTAAAAAGGCTACTGACAACAATATCTTCAGTGAATTGATACGCAATACCTTTGCCGATCTCTATATCGACGACGTGACGAGTGGACTATATGATCTCCGAATAATAGGGTCATCACTTGATGGCACAGGACCATTGATGTATCTTGTCAACGGCAGCATTAAAGGTGTAGACGGGTACGTCAAATTTCTTATTGACCAGATACGTGCAACACTGAAAAAACGTGACCTTAAGGCAAGCAGAACAAAAGTGGCAATAGCATGGACCCTTGATCCCCATGAAATGAGAGGTGACCGAATAGAACTGCTGTCATCATTTGAAACAAAGGTCAAAGACTATATAAGCGATGTTGAAAGGCATCAGGGACAAACATTTGATCTATATCATACAGACAAGACAACCCTTGTCATTGCTTGCTCCAAGACTGACTTTGAAAAAGTAATGTCCAAGAATATTGCAAACCAGGAGTTTATAGTCATAAAGGCAAACCCACTTTGTGAAACAGTATAAGAACAATTAATTTCATTAGGATCTATTTATGAAATATGGTTAGCATTGGAGTTATAATCCTATCAACATTTCCAAGCGAAGAGTCGGCTGCAGAGGCTGCTCGACATGTAGTCAGTGCAAAGCTGTGTGCCTGTGTAAATTTTACTCCGATTCGGTCAATTTACTCTTGGAATGGACAGATAGAGGATCAACACGAATTCCTTGCTCTTTTCAAAGCCACCTCAAAATCTGCAAAAAAACTCAAGGCTGAAATTGCGAGGCTCCATCCATACGAAGTACCAGAGATAGTGGAGCTTAAAATGAGCAATGTGTCAAAACCATATTTGTCATGGCTCGTTGCAGAATCAACGTATCGCATAACGAAGAAGCGCCACAATGCCTCCAAGTGATGACACACGCAGGCCAATATCAGTCGATGAGTCTACTGCAAACATCTTTGCTCCATGGCTTTCAATCAAATTGAGTAATTTGACTATCTCCTCTTCATCTGAGGTCTTGAAGATAGAGTCGGAGAATACTACTGCCTCTATCGCCTTAAATGCAGCTGCAGTTGATACTTCGTTCACTCCTAGAGCAAATTTTGCTTCTCCTCTGTTCACCATTAGCATTACTGTGTCTAGCATTGAAGAGACCTCGGCAAGCTTGCTTGTACTCATAATCTGCTTCATTGCTTCTGAGCGCAGGAATACAAATATCCCATCCTCGCCTGCAACATCTATACCTTCAACAATTTGCACTCTGTCTTTTAGGACATACTGTTTGTTTACCAATATGTTGAAGAACCTACGTCTGCTTTCTCCTGGACCAAATATAATGATCATGTCGTTTTCTCCGATTATTGAAGAAAGAGTCTTGGCAATGTCTACAAAATACGTCTCAATATTGGGATTCTTTGTTTGATAGCGCTTACCGCTCTGCCCAGAATAGATGTTTGGGATCACTTTAACATGTGTGCCTGAAACCTTGGCAATAGCTGCTTCCTGTGTATCTATTGCCACCAGAATAAAGTTGGCACTGCTGACAGACCGGTTTAACATTCTAAGCTCAATGTCTCGCCACCTCCTTCCCTTATCGATTGTTGCTGTGTCGCCTGCATGTATGGAAAGAGAATGGTGAGTCCCCTTTGGTACCATTTCGTTGTCTGTATCTGTGATGATGCCTGATATCCTGAGTCTATCTACTGCAGAGTCAAGTCTGCTCTGCTCTACTTTAAGGGCAATACGCACCTTGACGCGCTCGCCCTTATCGGGTCGGCCATATTCCTTGACCTGCTTGACTAGTCGAGTACTATCTGAAATAACACGATCGCCTCTATCTATGATACGACGCAAGGTAAAGAGGTCATCTGCATCTTCTGGAATTGCAAAAAAAGCAGTATTCGATGTGCCACTTGGCTTTACTATCATACTGTCTTTTCGCTTGCGGTTACAGCAGACGAAGGATCTTGACCCTGTCTTTCTTCTTCTTGTTGTTGTTGTTGTTGTTGATTTTGGATTAATTTCAAATAGTTGTCAACCCATTCCTGTGTCAGGACACCTGACTCAACTAGGTTGACTAAAGCATTTGGTGATGCAAAGCCTTGTACCTTACCTATTCGCCTGCGAGTCTGCCTCCACTTTAACTGAGTGTTGCCACTCTTTGACGAATAAATGATGCCCAAGATCTCCTTAGCATTTACAAATGTCATCTCTCTTATCTTCTTCAGTGTAACCTTATCCGCGGCTTCAATATAGATTGCTCCAGGACCCTCTTCGCGCTCTGGAAATACTTCATAATCGCGTAGATAACTTTCAGGTATAAAGGACCTGCATGTACTTATGATGATAAACCTTCTAAAACTCTCTAATGAAGCTGTAGTTTCTATCTTTACCAATGTAGATATATAAAAGCCCCTGGCCATTTATCAAGTTTTGTGAGAAGTAATGGAGTGGACAAACTCCTTACTCAAGATCTTCTTCACCAAGTCAGTAGGGCTAATGTAGTCATCGCTTGTCCACATTAAAAATGAGGAATTGCAAGAATAAAAATCTACGAACAGCACTTGCCCCTTGGAATTTCGTGGCCATGAGGGCATCTCCGTGGGTGCTCTAAAAGTGTACACAATGCATTTGTGAATCTGTCCTTCATATGATGTTCTATACCACAGATCATTTCCTCGTCTACCTCTATTTTGAGAGCATCCTTCATCAGAACTTCAAGTAGTCTGGTATTTCGCATCATATTCTTGCCAATGTGTTCTCCCTCTTTGGTCATTTCCACGCTACCTTTGCTGTAACGCACAAATTGGGATCTGTTCAACTTGCGTAGCATTTGAACGACAGATGGTTGAGTGACGTTTAGAAGCTTTGCTATTGAGCTCACCTTGACTTCTTCGCCTCTTTCACGGATATACCATATTGCCTTTAGATACATCTCAATGTGCTCAGACTCTGCCGTACCTACATACAGTTCTTCATCTCTGGACACTTGTTGCTTTTTCCTCGCAACTACAGACTCCACTGTAGTTAATCTGTTCTCCCAAACTGTATTAACCTTATCTACATGTTTATAACGCCGTTTTTTTATTTAGTTTGTTTCTTTTGTCCTGCGTTTGCGTCTTCCCACAGGTATTGAAAATAACCTTTTGCAAAGCCTGCAAGGCCTGCATGATCAGCCCATATGGCTATCGGTTCAAAACTGCCGTTATCACCTGTTCCTTCTCCTAGTAGTATTACCACATGTTTTGCGTCTCCTATTATGCCACCTCCAAAAAGACCATCCTTGAGCCTGACCTCTGCCACTCTTGAAAGTGTCTTAACCGTGTCCGGACTTATCTTGGCTGACGCAAGGATGTTTATCTTGACTGTTCCCTTGTCGTGCAGAGTCCTAAGCTCTGGTTGAAGCGGCTTCGCTATGTCCACTGCAACAAAGGGCAGTGCGACCAGCAATTCTTGCTGCACGTTTTGAATTATTTCATTGACTTTGGCAATTATATTATAGACTCCTCTTGCGACCCATATCTCCGGCCTCTCTTTCATGCCGCTTTTTGTATACATTGGCATTAACTCATTTACGATAATACTTTGGCTCTCCCGAAAGTTGTTCTCGTGACGCGTTCTCGTTATTCCCAGAGCTGTGGAGGGTGATTTGGGGAAAAACTTTTGCGGCCTCGAGCTCCCTGACTCGAGCCATCCCTTCTCTTCTAGGCTGTTGAGGACTTCATAGATCTTAGAATATGGTACCCCTGATTTTTTTGAAATATCTGCGGCAGTCATAGAACCCGTTTCAAGCAATGAAAGGTAGACGCGAATCTCATAACCCGTCAAGCCAAGGTTTTCCATTGCGTTCCTTGACCTGTCGCTAATGCTCACTTCTTCTAAGAATGGACACTGAGGTATATTTTTTGCTTTTTAAATCTGCATGCGTTTTTAAGTCTAACACCAACCATGTCCTGTAGCTAAAAAAGATGTGCTCATTTTTCAAAAGGTAGCAAGATCTATTATATTTTACAAGATGATCTTACGGTACTGTGGGAAATCCTACAAGATTATAAACCTATTCATCACCGTAGGAATTAGTAAGTTAGCTTTATATCAAAGAGAAGATTGTCTCCAAAAGGTAGCAGTAGTATGGACTTAATCCAAATTTCGAATATGTCTAGCAAAAGTGTGAGTGCTAAACGTACAATTCGGTTCACACAAAGCATCTGTCCAGACTGCAATATGATTCTGGATGCTGAGGTCTTTGAAAGGGAGGGCAAGGTCTTTATGAGTAAGACATGCCCAACGCACGGTGAGTGCGAAGAACTATACTTTGGCTCGTATGAAATGTATAAGAAGTTCAGTACCTACTGGATGGATGGCAAGGGCGCCCAAGCGCCAAATGTCATGATAGATAAGTGCTCATGCCCCAATAACTGTGGGCTTTGCACGAACCACCTATCACATTCTGGACTTTCTAACATGATAATCACAAACAGATGTGATCTGACATGTTGGTACTGCTTCTTTTATGTCAAGAAGGGCCTTGAAGGCGCCTATCTATATGAGCCAAATATGGAACAGATACGGGCTATGATGAAAACTCTTAAGGCGGAAAAGCCGATTGCAGGTAACTCTATTCAGATCACAGGTGGCGAGCCGATGCTCCGAGATGACATTATTGAAACTATCAATATAATGAAGGAGGAGGGCGTTGACCATATACAACTAAACACTAACGGTATCAAACTGGCTATGTCGCCAGAAACGATGCGCCAAGTAAGGATGGCAGGTGTTAACAATCTTTACCTTTCGTTCGATGGTGTGAGTCCCAGGACAAACCCAAAGAATCACTGGGAAATTCCATACACATTGGAATCAGCAAGAAAGTGTGGAATGACTGTGGTTTTTGTCCCAACTGTCATTAAGTCGATCAATGACCACGAACTTGGTCAAATCATCGGGTATGCTCAGAAGAACCTAGATGTAGTTCATGCTGTCAACTTCCAACCTGTGTCCCTTACTGGCAGGATGACAAAGAAAGAACGTGAAAAATACCGAATTACAATTCCTGACTGCATTGAAAGGATTGAGGAGCAAACGAATGGTGAAATTTCACGAGATGCATGGTTTCCAGTTCCCTCATGCATGCCCATGACAAATGTGATTGAGGCCTTTAGTAAAAAGCCTAAGTATGAATTGTCAATACACTTTGCCTGTGGCGCAGGCACATATGTGTTTGAGGATCGGGATACAAAGAAACTCATACCACTCACGTCCTTTGTTGATATCAAAGGAGTCCTTGAATACTTTGAAGAAAAGACTGACGAGATTAAATCTGGTGCCAATAGATACTGGGCATTGCTTGAAGTTGTCCGTAAGCTAAAGCAATTTGTTAACAAAGACAAGCAGCCAAGAGGCCTGGATCTGGCAAGAATGTTCTCAAGCATCCTGCTCAAGCGCAACTTCGACTCCGTAGGCTCATGGCACGTAAGATCGCTTTTCCTTGGCATGATGCACTTCCAAGACAAGTACAATGAGGATCTTGAAAGGCTTCAGAGATGTGATATCCATTATCTTACTCCTGACCTTAGAATCATCCCATTCTGTGCATTCAACGTCATCCCAGAATGGTATCGCGACAGAATCCAGAAGAAGTATAGCATTCCTGTCGAGGAATGGGAGAAGGCTCATGGTCAGACATTGGAGGCAGGCCTGTATCGAGGCTTAATGAGAAGGGGTAAGCCTGAAGCTCAAATGGGTTGCGCACTGTCAGAAATGCACAAGGCCGCCGCTTTAGAGCAAGCAGACGATCATAAAGGAGTAGAACTACGTAATAACATGGCTGGCGCGTAAAAGCAAATCTTTCTTTTTCTTTTGGTATTTTAGTAACTCTACGTACTCTAGTTCAGTCAATATCAATCTCAAAATACAAAACTTCACGTCTATCATTATGGATATGGGTCTGGGGACACATTCATTTTTGCAAGAAGAAGAATATCCTGACGATGTGATGACTACTATATTGAAACTAGGGTTTTCTGCTAATGTAGTAAAGCATACAATGCATCTGAGTCATTCAATACCTTGGATGTTTTTAGGTTCTGCTTATCGAGCTCAAGTTGTTTGAGGGGGAGAAGCAGAAAGGTTATCCTTAATGGAATCATAATCCCAATATTTTATTGCCCGTATGCTTTACTAACCTATTTGTTCTATCGACTGCTGCCTATTGTGGATATTGCTGCCCTCTAATGCCATAACATGTAAAAACTTGGTTGCTGAAGTATTTGAAACTTAAAATTGGAAGGGCTGTCTGGTCTATCAATATGGATCTAAAGCAATGGTGTCAGCTTGACGAGCAGATCTACAGTGCGGAAATAGATGAGCGGTATAAACAACACGCAGGGCTCCGCTATAACCAACGCATAATAGAGCGACTAGCAGAGATGAGGGCTATTAGTGGAGAGACGTTTGTCAACTTCTTCTCGCAGCCAAGAGAGTTAGTTCTAAGCTCGCTCGAAAACATTGCTGATTCATCAACAAAAAAACTTGAGCTCAAGTTATACAATTTACGTAATGAAAAGATTATTTCTTCAAGTTATAA
>DATAAU010000101.1:0-5962 GCA_036259955.1 Nitrososphaera sp.
TTATATCTATTTTTTAATAAAAGGTTTTCATGATACAATATTATATATGACTATACAAGACATAGTAGTTTATAAACAGACAACCATGTTTTCGAAATCATGATATAAGCGCACTCGGTAGTTGAGATAAAAATGTTGGACGATGATTCTTCTTTGTCATCCTCAGCTGCGATCCCTTTTCCAACGCTTACAATTCTGTATTTACCATCGGAGGCCAAAATAGTAGTTGAAGAAGTAGGTCAGAAATATCCCAACAGTACAGTAGAGGAATGCATTGGTTTTTTCCACGGGGTGCAGAGACATTACAAGAAGGTCACGATCTGGAGTCAAGGCATAGACAGTCTGTGGCTCAACGCGGTAGTAGCAAGGGCAAAAGAGCTTGCAGGCGTGGAGTTTGTGACGCTTGTTTCAGGGGGCATAATGTATCTGCTATAGGGCAGAGAGATATCAAAGGAAACAAGAAGAGATAATTGCATGATGAGATTATATTCACTGATATATCGCAATGACCATTCTTATACAATAAAATATCATACATATTCAAGATAACTCGTAAGACAGACATACAAAAGCCGTCAGGAGTGCCTCCTTTCTATCATTATGATCAGATCTGAGATGATCGATACTAAACACACGCGTACTTCTTGGACCTTAACCTCAAATAATGCCTTGCATCTATGTGTAAATTATGAAAGAAAGAGAGGAAAAGATAAAGAGCTGCCCTATTTGCGGATGTACTGAGCACAGGCTCATTGGATGTGGCAATCACTGGAGAAAACATAAAGAAGGGTCAGACGGCAAATGCATACCTCGCTCATCACTTTAGTTCATAGAGTGCAACAGAGAGTTTGAATGCCAGCTTGTCGTCAGTCGCAGTTGCAATTGGTACTACATATTTTTGAGTCTCTTCTTTATATCTTGTCACCTTATCCTTGAAAGTCTGTCCCTTCATGCTTCGGACATCATCCAATCTCTCTGCAAGTTTGATGTACCGACTATCCTTGGAAGATTTTATCATCTTGGCAAAATATTCTTCTAAAACTTTTTCCCTTGTCCAAGAATTAATAGTACTTAATATAGAATATACTCGTCCTCCAAACTCTTTCAAATCGTCATCGGGTACCTGTGCATCATGCAATATCGCAGCGCATATCAGATCAGTATCATGTATCTTGAGCTCTTCAGCCAGGATAAGCGCAACTCTCAGAGAACGATTGACATGGTGTTCATATTTATTGGCAGAATACTGCCCCCTGTGGGCCTTGGTTGCAAGCCCAAATGCTCTTGTTATCTTGACAACATCGTCAGGGTCATCATCAAACGACCTGAGCAGTCGAGTGAATCCAGCCTTAAGATCGGAATTCATAAATGTTAGGCCTAGGACTTAGCCCTAAATGTAACTTTGCATGTCCCTTATTGCTCAAATCCAATTATTGGCATTCCTCCAAAAAGATTAGCAGCCTCAGTTGCATCTTCAAATCCTACTACTAATATGCCGTTTTGGATCATTATCGTGACGGGAGCATCCTGCAGTACAGCTCCACTATTTGAGACAACATCTATTGTGCCTGCTAACACTAGATTCTCATTTATCAGATTAACTGAATGCACATCAAGTCCACTCATTCCATATTGAATAGAGTCACTAGCGTTTGAGGGCTGGTAAATAAAACTGGTGACAAATCCTGACGTACTATTTAGAGACCAGTCTCCAAAGAGGACGGCTTCCACTTCACCATTTGTAAGGTTGAGACGAGAGCTTGCAATTTTGCCTGACGATTGGCGATCTATTTGAAGATTATCAGTGCCTGTACTGGTCACTATCCTGTTTGAAGAAGAAACACTCTCGCCACTACTTTCGCTTATTATAACCGAGTCACTGGTAGAGCTTGATTGTGATGAGCCAGATGATTGTTGCTGCGTGATTATCGAGGTTGCAATCACGCTATTGTTGATTCCATAAACAGCAATAACAAAGGCAGCGATAGCAAGCAATGCAGCGATAACATAAATAGTCAGATTCAATGGGGGGGATAAACTACTAAGGCTTATAAAGATTATATATACAACACATCAGTTTTATCTATCACAATCCATCTATAGAAAATTAGATTGTATAGCAAATCTACGAAATTATGTTATCCTAACAGTTTTCTCAACGAAAAGAAAAATATCAATACGAGGTAGTAGAAAGAATTTTCATATTTGAGGATCAACCAAAAAACAGGCCTTGAATATAGAGATATTCTATATACATATTTCGCTATAGAGAGTTTGTATTGTTGTTGTCATCAATTGATGTGAACTCGCTTTTGCCAACTCCCGTTGGTTCTGTTGATTCTAACATCTCCTGTTCCCCTTGAGCAGGCATAGGGGATGTCACTTCTTCAGATGCAATCTCGGTGAACGCAGCAGGACTAGGCACCGTTTTAACACGTCGAGTCTTTGTCAGAGATGAAGCTTTTCGTCTGGTCGCCTTTTTCTTACCATCCTTACGGATCTTGGACGTAGATTTTTTCTTTAGGTCACTCTTTTTTCTTGTCTTTGAGACATTTGCTTGTTTTCCTTTCTTTTGTTTGCTCTTGGCTTTTGCCATAACTATTAGCATTATTAGCCGCTTATTCTTAAGCTTGTTCTTTTTCGGCAAGCAAAGAAGTTGCCTAAAAAGTATATAAAAATATCTTTAGCGAATAAAAGAGATGGAAATTTGATCGGGCAGTTAATCAGATCTTTGCTCAGCCTCATCAGCAAACGTCATAAATCTGGTTTCCAATAGAACGAAGAAATGGTAGATACTTCACCTCAAATTGGTCAATGAGTTTTTTGTTCAAATGGAACTGGAGTAACAAACCGTGGGCCATCTACTGCTCATAACGCTGTTGATGATAAATGACAGATGTCTCTGTCTCTCTCTGTTCGTAGACTAGGACCAACCAACTAGATTTTACATATAGCAACATTCATGCAATTCAATTCTATTAACTTCAAATTGTCCTTTTGTAAAGTTATACCGCCATCGTTACATATTCAGTAATTGGGTAATGTTGATCCTTCAAAATCTCTGAGAGAAATTATCTTAGAATAAGATATAATAATTCAGGCAAATCACAAGTGTTCATTCTTGACAGACAGCAAAGAGTACTATGAAATTCTTGGTGTTTCGGAGAAGGCCAGCTACAAGCAGATCAAGTATGCATATAGGCGGCTTGCCCGAAAATACCATCCCGATAGGAATAACTCAGTTTATGCAGAAGAAATGATAAAAAAGATAAACATAGCCTTTGAAGTTCTGTCAGATGAGACAAAGAGGGCACAATACGACAAGGGTGAATTTGACAATTCATTTAATATGACGCAATCAAAACAAGAGCAAGTACCAAATCCCAAATCATGGAAAATGGCAAACGAAAGTGAGATTACAGATATTTTTAATGAACAATACTTGATTGACATACCAAGGGGCAGATTCCACATAATTGTTGAACCTTCACTATGTATGGCATTTGGGAGTTGCGAGGTTCTTGCGCCAAAAGTTTTTGTGGTAGAAAAGAACAAGATGGTCAATCCGAAGGCGAAGGTAGAGTGTGAAATCTGTGCAGACTATGAAAGCATATATGCGGCTGCAGCTACCTGTCCGACTAAGGCCATAAGAATTATCGATCGCTATACAGGAGATCAGCTCTATCCATAGTAAATTTAAATTGCTCTCGAATTATGCTGTCACTCATGAAACTTTTTTGTATTGGATGTGGCCCAGGAGACCCAGACCTCCTCACGGTGCGGGCAGCAGATTTAATAAAAAGCGCAGATATAGTATTTGCACCTACCGCAAGGGAGGGCAAATCTAGTATTGCACTTTCTGTTGTTGAAAAATATATTAGCAAGGTTGCCAAGACAGTCAGTCTTGTTTTTCCGATGGTCAAGGACAAAGAATCACTCAAGGAGTACTGGAATAGAAATGCTGACGAAATTGCAAGTGCAGTTAGAACTGGCAAAAAGGTCGTATATCTCACAGTAGGAGATCCTGCTCTCTACAGCACCTGGATATACATCCAGCGGGAATTAAAAAGGGCACATAAGGACATAGAAATTGAAATAGTTCCAGGTGTGACATCCATGTTTGCAATTGCAGCAAAAGCAGGGATTAGCTTGGCAGAAGGTGACGAAACCGTAGCTATTGTACCAGCGTGCTATGATCTGGAAAAAGTCAAGCGCACAGCCAGCGCCTGTGATACTGTCATTTTTCTAAAAGATGGACGTTATTTTGATAGTGTAATTGATATGCTTGGTGAAGCAGGCTTTCCTGACAGCGCAAGTGTTGCAATAGCTCAGAATGTTTCAGATGAAGGAGAGGTGCTTGAGATGAAAAAGATTTCGGAACTACGAGGGAAAAAAGGCCCGACTGAAAAGTACTTTTCTATCATGGTGGCAAAAAAGAATGCAAGAGACTAGAACGGTGTATTTTGTGGGCTCAGGCCCAGGAGATCCTGAGCTTATAACGCTCAAGGCAAAAAAGCTGGTGGAAGAAGCGGATACTATTATCTATTCAGGCTCACTTCTTAACCCAAGGATTCTGCAGTACGCCAAGAAAGATGCGCAGCTTTATGATGCTGCAATTATTGACAGAGAAAAAATCTATCAGATCTTGCACGACTCTGCTAATGAAGGCAAGATTGCTATAAGGTTCCACGATGGGGACCCAGCACTCTTCAGCGCAATTAGAGAGCAGATAGACAAGCTAGAGTCGGAGGGCATAAAGTGCAAAGTTGTGCCAGGCGTAACCGCTTTGTTTGGAGCAGCTGCAGACATGAACTTAGAGCTAACGCTGCCTGGAATAACACAAACTTTGATAATAACAAGAGCAGAACTTCGCACACCAGTTCCACAACGCGAATCAATAGCCGAGCTTGCTAAACATGGAGCAACGATGGCATTCTATTTGAGTGTGCACCTAATAGAGGATGTAGTAAATGAGATACTAAAGGGAGGTGGAGGAGGAGTATATACAGAGAAGACGCCGGCCGCTGTAGTCTATCGAGCGACATGGGAAGATGAAAAAATAATCAAAGGGACTCTTGGAGACATTGCCAAGAAAACGAAGGAAGCCAAGATAATCAAAACCGCACTAATAATTGTGGGGGAAGCCATTGCCCCGTCAAAATACGAATATTCAAAAGTATATGACTCAAGGTTCACGCATGGATATAGAAAAGGAGTAGCAAAAGAAAATAAGAAAGAGTGAAGAAAGTTTATGGTCTTCTCGCCCACAAGGTTATCACACTTGTGCTAATGGCTGCTCCTGCCACTCCGCTTATCAAAGCAAAGACGATGCTTGCATCTACATTCAAAATGGTGGATAATGCTTGCGCGACAGTTGGCGACGCTAAGAACGCCAAGAAGCCTATGGCAAACCCAATTGCTCCAAAGATTGCAAGTATTCCTGTTCTTGATATCATTTTACATCACTGCTGACTTTCGGTATCGGAGATTCTGAAGCTGCTAGCAGGAATAGATGGGAACTTGTCATTCATCTTCTGCTCTGCAACTGCAGAAGCTTCCATCATTATCTGATCGATGTCACTGCCAGAACCCGTATTAATCTCGATTCCAGAGCCGCTACCCTGCAAAGAATCCATCATGATACCGTTGAGCAAAGTCTGCATGGTATTGATCTCGCTGTCGGCACCTGGTACGAATCTTCCAAGACCGGGCTTTAGGCTCTTTATGGAGGTTATTGCTGGGCCTAGTGCCACCATTATATCACCCATATCATGTATAGTAGATAGTCTCATGGAGACCTGCTCAAATGCCATCTTGGCTTGACCTAGTGTGCGCGAGACCTTGCGCACCTCCGCAAGCTCGTTTGAGAGCACCCTGGTGGTGTCGGTGTCGTGTCTCTGCACAGCATCGACTACTCGCCTAAACAAAGAGGCATCTCTCTCATTTAGTTTGGTAACTATGG
>DATAAU010000102.1:0-14539 GCA_036259955.1 Nitrososphaera sp.
GTAATGCAATACACTATGACTAATTATACAGAGAAACGATAATGGAATATTGTCAGGATCTGGTTGCATTCCTAACCAATATTAACAGCAGGTGATAATACTGGTATGGCTCCAATCTGTTGCATCAATCCCATCATGTCTGAATTTGACCATTCTTCTATTATCTTACCATCAATGATGGTTAGGAAATTCACGCAACTCACAGATATTTTCTTGCCTGTGGCAGGTATGTCTTGGAATTGTCCTTTATGAGTCCCTGTAATGTTGAAACGTAGAGCAACTTTGTCTCCTTCAGCCACTACATCCAATATATGATGATCAATATCTGGAAATGCCTTAACAATATTAGTAATGAAATGCTTGCGTCCTTTCCAGTCTGTAGCAGGCAGACCTGCAAAGTGAAAGGTGTAACTAGCATTGCTCGATACTAGCTGGCTCATCCCTTCTGGATCGTGTCTGTTAAAGGCATCATAGAACCGACGAGCGACATGTTTGTTTTTCTCTTTCAGCTCTTCTTCAGAGAACGTCATTGTTTATGAGAGTGGTTATTTGTAATCACTTAAATGTTATTTGGTTTATCTAGGAGTTTAAAACGGAATTATACCCTCTGCCATAGTATCGTGGAGATGCTGCTTTATGAATGCAGTAAGTCTTTTGGAGCTCATCCTTGCAGAGAGGTGATTTCAAATACTCCTTAGATATTTACTATAGCAAATTCAAAGAAGGCCTTTACGTAAAGGGTCAATAGCTATGAAGATATAAAGATAATAAAAAAAAATTATCCATTCCATAGCGGTTGCGATTCATGTTGTGACCCGGGGTATCATCATGATGTTTCACAATAAAAGAGTAAGAGATTCCTTTAGTCTTCTTCCTCTTCTTCCTCTTCTTCCTCTTCTTCCTCTTCTTCTTCTGAGTTGATGCTGCCTATACTGTCTATATCTTCATCTTGTACATCATTTACCGTTTCTTGGTTGTTTCCATCTACTGTGGCCCCCTGACCTGCATTTATCTCTCTTATTGACAGCTTTTTGAATTCAAATTCTGAATCGTCTACTCTAAACCCGCCTCGAGTGCCATCTTCTATTGTCTCATCTCCGTCTCTGTCGCAGTCGCTATCATTGGTCTCCCAGCTACCATCATCTACATACTCTGTAACTTTCCTCCAATTATTTTCCTCATCTCCGTCATCAACCCACAGCTCTAATTTGACTTCGTCATCATCCAAATCATATACTACCAGCTTGAGCCCTATCCATCTATCCTCTACTTCGTCTACTACATTTTCCTCTACTGCAGTCCTGTCTGTGTACCCGCCATGGTGGAATAACTTTTTCTTAAAGAAAGCATCTCCATCGGAGCTGAGCATTCCATAGTAACCATAAGCACCACATCCTCCATCGTCATTGTATGTTGGACCTTGTCTAGCTACTAGAGTAAATTCGTCATTTCCTTCCTGTAATCTAAAGTAACCTGTCATTTCCACATTTCTCCACTCACCATCTGGAGAATCTGCATGAATCCTTACTCCATGTCTTTGGGTACCTGTCTCTGCATCCAGTTCAAAAACATCAGAATCTTCTTCTTTTTCTTCTAATTCTATGTCATTGGCTGATGTCATTAAGAAATTGTCATCATCTTCTGGTTCTTCGTTGTTTAGGAACCAGACAGGTTCACCATCTGCATTGGGGTAAAGCTGTTCTATTCCGAATTTGTCGGGAGCTGCTAGTGCTTCATTTGGCAGCATGCCTATTGATAACAGAGACGAAATTGCTACAATTGCTGCCAGTAGAGTCTTCTTAGAGAATTCTAGACCGTATCTTCGTGATCGCATCGGAGGTTGCATGATAGGAATTATTTTAATCCTTGTGGAATCCTTTTCGAAATTGTACAATATGATTTGAATATATTTGATCGTACAATAACTGATTTCAGAAGTTTTCCTCTTCTTATTCGTAATTTTTTTTCTGTCTCAGGTATCTATAACGTATTCGACACCTTTTTTGGCAATCTTTGATGCATCAGAAATTTCAATTAGCATCGATCAGAATCTGGAAAAAATATAGGATAATTCTTCTTTTGATCCTGTTGAGACTGGCTATCGGGGTCCATGAATATCTGCATCATTCAGATCTTGATCAATTCAATGAAGTGATCATCTGGGTGAAACCTATAATACAGATAGATTCGAACCGGTAACAAAACCCGCCAGCTGGTCTTCATTGGGATCAGCTGGCGAGGATGCGATACTACGTGAGTCTCTACGACCTTTGACTCACGCATTATGTTTTTACACTTTTTGATATCTTAAGTTTTTAGAGAATTTTTATCTTTATTTCATTTTATGCTATAGTACTAGAAAGTGTATCAACGAAATGACAAACATAGAAGATATTGGCCTTTTTTAGATACAACACAAGATTCTGTTCAATAGCTATTTGACTACTTTTTTTCTAAAATTTGGTCAGGAGTAAAAGAAGTAGTACTATATGTGATTTTCTGCAAACTTGGCTAGCAAGGTTGTTACTGCTTGATTTGCCTAGGCCATTGCAAGATTGACTGTCGTGTCTACATCAATTACAAGCTGGATGGTGTTGTAAGCAACTTGCTCAGGCTTCTGCAGATGGCATGTTAAGATACTATCAATTTTATTTCAGAGGATGCTGCTGCAGTTGTAGCAGTAGTTGTTGTCACATTGTCGAAACTAGCTCCAGTTGTAATAGGAGTAGCGATGACATTCTCAGTTCCAGTGATTCCGCTATCCAAATTAGGATATCGTACAATGTATATTATTTCTTCTTGAGCTGCTTGACAGCTATTGATGTTGCTGCTTCTATTACTAGCTGTTGTGGTTGCTCCTCCTCATTGCTGCTGTTCTTCCTCACTTAGGCATAGCTGCGCCAATATTCCGTATTTTCTTGTCGACTCTTCAGCAAAGACAGAACCTGTATTGTTCAGATCCTGTATTACCCAGCCTGGGGGTACATGGACGCTGAAGCTGTCATCTGAACTATGAATGGTGTTGCAGCCGTTGCTCCAGTGTTATTTATGATATTGCTTAGAATGAAGGATCAATTTTGAGTGTAGTATAAGGCCTGAAGTTAGAATTCATAGAGAATCTAAGAAGAATACCTTTAGAAGATATATTATTGGCCTCATAGACATGCCTGGAGAGAAGTTATATATCTATGAATATTCTTAGGCAAAATGCCCTGTTAATGTCAGAGATAAGAAAGGAGATCTTCGCATGCGATAAATGTGGAAAAACCTTCGATTCAGAAAATCAAATGAATGCCCATAAAGTCAGCGTCCATTCTGTCGCCGGCGGAGAGATAACAAAGAGATAGTATGCAGTCCATTTGCACAAGATCTCTAGTTTTCACACTCATCCATAGTTGGAATAACTCCCAAATGATATTTTGGAGTTATTTCTCGATAACTACACTGCCTTCTGATCCTTAGCACATAACCTATGGAGATCACAATAATCGGATCTGTTTCAGGCTGTTGCAGCAATAAAACCAACAACTGAGAAGACATCGGTCATTGCAGGCAGTGTTACTACTCGGAATATATATGCTGAAGTATGCAAAACAAAGCAGAGAAACTTTTTTTCTCTTATGGCATTATTCGAAACAGAGAACCCAGTGTCGGATGATATGTTAGCACATACAAGTATCCATCAGGACCAGTCTCTATATCCGTAATGCTGCTAGGAAAGCCAGTTTCAAATGTTACCGCAGCCCTCTCATTTTCATTGCTTGCAACTAGATCATTATCTATTCTGGGATTTTCAAACTGTAAGCCAGACCTGTCTTCATTTACCTCAAAAAAGTAGAGGTCGCCATTGTTGGCATCAGCAACAAAGATATTGTTAGTAAAATCATCGTCTAGCACATCGGAATCATAAAATTCTATATCTGTAACTCCTACAGCCCTCTCCCAACTAAATACGGGGTCTGCATATGAAGAAGAACCCTGAAAGTTAACCAGGTCATTCTCAGCTGTTACATTGCTCATTTCGATTGGACCCATTACCATTGCCCATCCGCTATTAAAGCCGGGCCTCACAACATTGATCTCATCAAATCCATCAGGGCCGTTTTCAGTGTCCCACAGAATGCCAGTTAATGGATCAATTGCTAATCCAAAACTATTCCTAATGCCATATGCATAATATTTGCTTAGATTTGCGTAGCCATCATCGGTTCTACTAACGTTCAAAAATGGATTACCTTGAGCAGGTGAACCATCAGGATTTATTCTTATTATTGCTGATGTATCATCAGGCATAGACCCATTCTTGAAATTCTGAAGCGTTCCCTTTCTGTTAAGATCCCCAATGACCGCATAAATATGCCCATTCTTTGAATCAGCTATTAATTTACCACCATTATGGTTTTGTCCTGGCAGTACAGGGAGATCCAAAAGCAACATTCCATTCGAAAGGGATTTGTTTGTATGGTCCCATTCAAATCTGTATATCCTATTGCCAAGTGCTTGAGTTTCGTCTTCTTCGCTAGCCTCTGTAAGGTAAAAAAATACAAATGTTGTTGGTAGAGATGATGACGGCGTTGTTGCTGTAGCACTAGTACTTACTAATGTACCAAGATTACTCGCACGATTGCCAGATGTCGATACCATTTCATCACTATTAGATGCTGTTGTTAATGCAGCAGTATTTGGGACTGGCGTAGCATCAATTACGGCCACTCCAAGCAATCCTCTTTCATTCCTATCATCCACCGCACTAAAATTCAATACAGACTTTTTCGTTTTATTTTCATTTATAAAATGGATTACCTCGCCATGCTTTTCTAAAATTAGCATATCTCCATGACTACCAATAAAGGTCATACTTGTTGGAGACTGTAACCCCTCCGTCACTGGCTCTATCTCTAGATCATCCTCATCAAGAATATTTGAAGGAGTGTTATTCTCAGATGTTTCAGATTGCGCCGACAAAACTGCTATTTGTGGTAGCAAGAGTCGCTGCGCTGATGTTGGATAGTGATATTGCTCCCAGGTAATAATCGTAGAAGAAAGGACTAAAACAGAGACACACGTTAGAATAATCAAAGAAACAAAAACAAACAACATATGGGATCTTTTGAAACCGTGTCTCCTTTAAATGGTTGCCCTTAGGGTCAAAGATTTAATGACACGCGGATTTTTCCCTTCGATCTCCCAAAAAGAGATCGTGCATAGTTCTGCCACTTGCTCTAATTCAACACTAAAATTTGCTAATGCATACTCTTGGAAATAAGACGTGTGCAGCAGATTATTTGCTATGTATAGGTGGATCCACCGTTTCGCAAGAGGTGTTGTAAATTTGTATATTGTATAGGCACATGTTTCGTGCAAGTATGTTTAGTGTAAGACCAGGAAGGATGTCCGCCAGATATTATAATACAGTATCCATCAACACTACAGAATTCTATTGATTAGGTTGCACCAAGAATCAGTGCAGTAAATTCTTTGCATCATTTTTCATTTCTTTGTAATGCTCAATTATTTAGTGTATCCTGCCTGCGTGCTTCTCTTAGTAATTATTCTTGCAGCTAATGCAATAGAAAAATCGCTGAAAATTTGCAGATTGAAGCACTTTGGATTTGCTGTTTAGTGGTCCTCCACAAAATTCGCATAGCATCTTTATCTTCAGGTTATCAATTTTTATATGAAGATGCTTGTTTTGCTCACACAATTGCTTAATGTTTTTCTCGCTAAAAAAATGCTTTTGATTATGGATATTGATCTTAGATAAACCGATCTCTGGCTTGACTGAGTTTACCAAGCCCATATTTACGAGTCGGTCGTAACTAGCCTTGACAGTGGGTGTACTCACCTTTGTCTCTCGAGAAACTGCACGAAATGATTTTCGGCCATCTTCCATCAATGACTTGAGGATCGCCATGTCCTTATCATCAAGTCCTACCGTCAAGGCTGCAATTTCTCATCTATAGAGTGAAAAAATTTTTTTGAGGAATCAGGAATTCCTATGACCACAATTGTTATCTCACCGCCAAGCGTCTTCATATGTGGCGGACTAAAAAGGCACAATTGTCAGTTTATAGTGAATTTAACATGACGATGAGTGGGGATGTCTTGCTATTTCTTGTGTGGATCCATAGGCAAACAGACGTCAATGTAGCAGAATGAACGGCGAATCCGATTAATAATAATGAAATTTAGGATAGAACTAGAACGCTTGATCGAATCAGCGTCCTGAACCCATAGAACGCACTTATAAAACAATCTACATGTACTCTTAAATGATGCTTCTATCAACACGATAAGTGAGATTGCAGCCCGGAACTGCTATAGAGACAACAAAGATATACTATGGCGAAGAGGCTGCCATGAAAATATTACTTCAGGCAATGGCAAACGTGAAAAAAGAAGCAGCAATCTGCAGCAATGCTAATTCGCCAGTTTTCTCTATGACGATGGAACCAGTAAAGAAGGGGTACATTAACTTTAGGGAAAGGGATGTAAATATAAGGCAAATCGTCGAAATTACACATGATAACTTGCAGTATTGCAAAGAATTCATGAATTATGTTGAATTACGCCACATGGATAATGTTAAAGGTAATATGGCAGTGTCAGAGACGGAGTATGTAGCCACTTCAGTTTTAGAGGGTTCAAAACCTATAACTCAAACTATATACAGTAATGTTAAGGCATTTCTGGAACAGCAACGTTATTTCTTTGAAAATCTGTGGGACAAGGCGATTCCTGCAGAACAAAGGATAAAAGAGTTTGAAGAAGGCATGCCTCCGCAGAGAACTGAAACTCTTCATGGCAAAGAAAAGACAGTCCAAGCAATTTTGAAGTTTATCTCAGCCACAACGCAAGAGTTCTGTGTTTACGCAGAGTCTTCCTATCCTCAGGTAACTATGAGTTTTCAACCAGTTGTACAAGCTTATAGTGATTTTAAAAATACTCGGAATGGTAAAGCTAGATGGATCACAGAAATTGATCTATCCAATATACATTATATAAAAAAAATAATGCAATTTGCAGATGTTCGCCATTTGGATGGGATAAAGGGAAATGCAGTAGCAGTAAATGAAAATCAAAGTCTAACTACCATAAATCTGAAAATAGGAAACTCCACTCCCTACGCGATTACAAATACTGTCAGGGATATGGTGGAGCAACAAAAGTTTACGTTTGAAACATTATGGAATAAAGCGGTACCTGCAGAATACAGAATAAGAGAAATTGAACAGGGTATAGAACCACAAAGAATAGAAGTAGTTTATGATGCAGGACAAGCTTTAGAGCTCTATCAATCATTGATAATATCTGCTGAAATAGAAATAAAATTGATGTTTCCCACAAGTAATGCAGTAATTCGCCAAGACAAAGCTGGTATATTATTCCTGCTTCAAGAAGCATCCAAGAAGTGTCAGATAAAACTATTGGTGCCCAATGATGACCTTATTCGCAATTTCATACCTACTAACAATAGCGCCGTCGTTACTAGGTTCATTGAACAACAAGAAGGTGGTAAAGCCACTATTCTCATAGTAGATAATAAAGCATCTCTAATGATGGAGCTAAAGGATGACCACAAGAAAATATTCCATGAAGCAATTGGATTATCAACATATTCTAACAGCAAGGCAGGGGTTTTGTCGTATGTTTCAATGTTTGAAAGCCTGTGGAAACAGACCCAACTCAACGAAGAATTAAAAAGCAATGAAAAGATGCAAAAAGAATTTATCAATATTGCAGCTCATGAACTTAGAACACCAGTGCAACCGATACTAGGGATGGCAGAGTTATTAGAATTAAGTTTTGAGGGTGGTCGAACAAAAACCGAGATATCAAAAGATGAAATTGATATAATACTTCGTAATGCAAAAAGATTGGAGCGTTTATCTTCTGATGTTTTAGAGACCGCAAGAATTGAGAGTCAGTCATTAAGATTGAATAAACAACGGTTCAGTTTGCATGAAGTAATATCCGCCGCCATAAGGGATGCAAAAAATCAAATTGGCGACCATGATATAACCATTCGGTACAATCCAAACGATGTTGTAGTCTTTGCAGACAAAGGAAGAATTTCAGAAGTTGTGTCTAACATACTTGATAATGCAATCAAGTTCACTCATAAAGGAAACATCACCATATCTACAGAAGTTAAAAATAATGACACTGGTAGTGAAGCAATAGTCCTGATAAGAGATCAAGGCACTGGAATTGATAGTGAAATTCTGTCCAGATTGTTTAGCAAATTTGCTACAAAATCTCATAAGGGTACCGGTCTGGGGCTATATATTTCAAAAAGTATTGTTGAAGCTCATGGCGGTAAAATATGGGCAATAAACAACAAGGAGGAGAGAGGAGCTACATTTGGGTTTTCTCTACCTTTGAATCAAGATTAGAGAAATCTTCTCTCGGGTGGCAAAGGTAATATACCAAGTGTGCCTTTCATGCCTCCCGCCTACTAAAATTGTTTTCAAGTGTCCCTATACATCTAATTGACCTTGTAGCATGCAACGATGTAGCCTATCATCTCGCCAACCCTTTTATCTCCATTATATTATTACAATATCATGCAGATAGTCAGCACATCAATGGGTATAACAACGATACTGAGATACTGACAGGTACTCTTTGTTTCTCCTAACCTGGAGTATTTGCCACGTTGCAGGCCCTTTTATGCAGGGGAAGAGATGAGAGAGTAATAAATCCTCCTATAAAGGCGAGACCATCTATCTTCAGTAACTCCCATATCTCTTGTCCTTTGCAAGACGGGATTTGAGTATGAGTATTCAATCTAGCGTTTATATTATAGACAGAAACCATAATGTCTTTGACTAATGTCATACGGTGAAAGAAGATTTGGCGGAGGTAATCGCTTCGGCGGTAGCTTCGGTCCAAAGCCTGTAGAAACAGGTAAGGAATACGACGTGCAAATTACTGAAACAAGCAGACAAGGCGACGGTATTGCCAGAGTACAAGGGTTTGTCATTTTTGTAAAGGGTGGCAAAGTTGGCCAAAGCTGCAAGGTGAAAATCACTAATGTAGGTGCAAGATTTGCAACCGCAGAATTGAGTTCACCAACAACAACAGCAACAGAGCAGTAAAACATACAAAACTATAGAATCTCCCCTCAACAAAAAGAATGTGGCAACTACCTTTTAACAGACGGAAAGTACCACAGTTGTTTTTTCTTATTTTTAAAGTGATTCACTATCGTGCATAGTTTTAATTAGGTTATGAGTCACCTTTCGGTTAGTTGAAAAGAAAATATTCAAGCAGCGGCGGCAGATGTGAATGCATTTGTCATAAAAGACCAAATACAGACTATTGCGGCTATTGTTCTCCATCACATACTAGGGGAGCGACATCATCTAGAAGATGATAATCAGCTGAGAATAGATCTTCTTAATTTTTCAATCCTGAAAAATTAGGCAGTGGGTAGTGGGAACATGTGGTACATGATATGAGAACCAAGCTAAGGGTGTTGGAGGGTCCCCGACAAAGTAAATCAATTCAAGGAGATATATGACGGTACCAGACAGATAATAACAAACTAGCTATCGCTTTTTTCATTAGCTTTCTTTACTCTCTCCACGGTATACCGCCGGCTAATCTCCTTATCTATCTCTTCATGTTTTATTTGCTCTCCTCTCCTACCCGGCGTTTTCATTCCCTGCTGCTTCACTTTTCTTCTCTCATCGTCTAATTCATCATCCCTTTCATTTTGTTTTTTCTTCTTAAGCTCGTTTGCATACCTATTTCTGAAAAACTTTTCTTCTTCTGTGTCCTCAACCATGCAATTCATCTCACACCAGCTTAATGCGCAACCTATAGGCAGATAGATCCCTTTCCTTATAGATTAATTTTTCCCCTGTTCCTTTTTTAATTGAAAAAGATAGTAGGTAACTTATTAGAACTGAGAAATCAAACATATTGATAATCAAACTATCTATGACCAATCCATATAATCTAAGGTATCGTACTCATTTCTGTGCCCTCTTGAGCATATGTGCTCTGAATTGGCAGTTATAGCTTCGGATTTGATAGCATCGCTGCTTTCTTCAGGAACATAAATGCCTGGAAAGACTTCTCCACACGTTTTACACTTTAGCATAAGCATTGGCATTTCTTTACCTTTAGTAGAACACGATATCTATTATAGATATGCAAATTCTGACGGTCTAAGTAAGTTCTAAATATTGAGTATTATTCTAAATATATTTTCAGAACACTTTGGAATACCAAAGCCCTTGCCAGGACATTTGTATTATTTAATAATATGGAGAATACCTCCAAACTCGGATGAATGACCTGCTCAAGAGTGTCGAAAGTGCTGATCTATGATGCTGAGTATATTTTTTGTTAACGCTTTTTAGAAATAAACAGATGGATAGTAACGCAATGCTTTATTGCAGATATATGTACGAGGAGGGGCCTAGCAGGCGTATATCTTACGCACAGAGATTATAATATCATATGAGCTGATTCAGTATTTTGAACAGGCAAAACCGAATGAAAAAGGGGTAGAGCTAAGTGTGTGGATACAACACATTTTAGTTCTGAAAGTGAAGACTAATTCCCAGTGATCCCTTGTGCCACAAGTATGGAGTAGCAACCGAGACCACAGTCTTCGCACAGTGGCTTCATGCTCTTGTGATCCGCACTTCCAATGCAGCATGGTTGCTTAGTTCGTCCCATGTGATCCAACGACAGGATCGCCCACGATGGACAATCTACCGGAGTAGTCCCTAAACCTCCCCAGTTGCCCTTCATAAGCGATAGTTGTTTTATGGGGTTGACGATAAAGTTTGGATATTTTTTCTTCATTTCAATTATCTTGTCAACAACTTGGTTGCGTATTTCTCCAAATGGGAGCATAAGTGGGTCGCCCTTTGCAAAGGGTGTATGGAACTGAAAACCAATTTTGTTTACTTTTCCCTTCCATTCTTCCATCAAGTCCTCAACAGTCATGTAATTCTGAGTGTTTATCGTCATTGTGATCCAAATGTCTTTCCATGCAGGTTTTCCATTCCTGTCGGGCCCTGCAATATAGTCAATTATATTCTTCTTTGTCTTCGCATATGACCCCTTCCCCCTTATGGTGTCATGCACATTCTCTGTTCCATCCATAGATACCCAGTAAAAGTATAGGCCATCATACCTCTTTAGAGGAAAGGTGGCATTCGTGACGACGCAAACTCGTTGCGGCATTTCTTTGCAAAATACTTCTATAATATCAGGTCGTAAGGTCGGTTCGCCCCCAACGAGGGTTGTGACAAATATGTGCTTCTTATTGAAGGTTGTCTTGATTATCTTACGCCAATCTTCTGCCGTTAAGTCATGCTCTTCTTTCCGATTAAGCCACCAATAACAGTGCGTACAGTGAAGGTTGCATACATTATTAACATCAACGGAGCCGTACATTGGCTGTTTTGTCTTGAATAGCTTGTAGGCAGTTATTTTCTTGAAGATGCTAATGTAAAATGGCATTTCGCGCACTAGGTCCGTAATGCTTCGACCATAAACCACATCCACCATAAGCGGTTAATCCGATTCTCTAGTAATTAAATATGTAGGGAGAGAAGGGTTGCTTGCTTAAGCCCTGACAACAGGGTTACAGCTTTTTGTGCTCACGTAAACCAATCGTTATGCATACGTTAGCAACTTATTTATGTGATATAGAATGCTCTTTTATTATAGTTTTTAATTTATGAATCCCATATCCGGTCTTTGATGAAATAACTAGTGGGTTTTCTAGCCGCAGTGCCTTAATAATTTCATCTATCTTTTGAGCATCTATATTATCATCATATTTTGTCAAAACAACAAAAACTTTGGCACGATTTACCTTCAGCTCATCTAGCACTTGCCAACAACTTGAATATCTTATCTTAATATCTTGAAGTGGTTCAAAGCAATCTATCAAAAGTAGAATTAAATCTGCTACAAGCGACTCTTCTAACGTTGACTTGAATGCGTCTATCATGTAAGTGGGAAGCCTACTTACAAAACCTACCGTGTCGGTGAGCAATACCGTTGTTTTTTCATCTATTTTCAAGGATCGTGTAGTTGTTGATAGGGTGGTAAACAGGCTGGCAGAAGTTTCTTTATGTTCTGAGGTGAGCAAATTGAACAATGTAGTCTTGCCTGCGCTTGTATAACCTACCAGCGAAACAATAGGCAGTCCTATCTTTTTTCTCTGCTGATAATACAAATCGCGCTTGCTTTTTGCTTCAGCCAACTTCTCTTTTATGAAAGACATTCTGCGTTTAAGATCCCTGAACTTTACATCAACTTCATACTCCCCACTTCCACCTTTACCTGGCCGCTCACTTCCTGCAGATATCTTTGCTGTTTCCCTGACACGAGGCATCTCATATTTGATTTCTGCTAATTGAATCTGCAGCCGCGCCTCGTTAGTTGTTGCTCTTGCGTAAAATATATCAAGAATCAATCGTTCCCTATCAATTACCTTTACGCCTAACAGTTTTTCTAAATTGAACAACTTTTTTGATGTTAAATGTTCGTCTACAATTACGTACTTTACACTAGGATGCTCCTTTAGAAATTCTTCAATTTCGTGCGCTTTGCCCGAACCTACTCCATATTCTGCATGGTTAAGGTACTTTTGCGTAAAAACTTTCACTACACTCCAGCCTATCATTGATTCTGCTAAGCTTTTTGCTTCCTGTAAAGTAAAGCTGTCAGGATACGTCACAAGAACTACTTCAGTAGGTTTCAAAACAATTCAACCTAGAGTTTGGAATCTCCCAAGACTAAAGGAGATAGATACGTACCTCCATTTATTCTATCACCTGTAATTTTTAAAGTGCCGATAGAATTGGCTATATAAATATACTGAGAGAATTTCTTGAATCATCATTTCAAACACTGCATAGTATGTCATTACATATGCTTTACACTCCTGTCATTGGTCTAATATGCTTTGTAGTGGTAGCAAATGAATAGGAGTTTGCTCAACCCTTAATCAATTCTTCTGCTAAATGCAAACTAATAATTGATGAAGAAAATAAAAAAATAGATAGTGATTATATTAGATGAGGACGGTGTCAAAGATTCAAGAAGACAGAATTGGGCCTAGATGAAATGTATGCGTTGTCAAAAAATGGCGGATGATTTTTTAACAATAAATAAAGATCATATTATCGGAATTATGCTACTAATACGATTAAAGTTGATAAGTCACACCTTTTTGCATTTGTTACGTGTCTTCTTATTATTTGATGCCTCGCCATAACATGATTTTCCAATCAGTTATATACGTGCTTGATGCATTATACTATAGTAGGTTTTTTTAGTGCAAAATAGTTTTCCGATGAGAGAATGGCATGTTGAACACATGGAAAAAACAATTGTGAAGTATATCAAGGGTCTGTCTGAAAACGCAACTGGATGGGAGAAGAGAAATCACAAAAAATATGGCAACCTTGCAATTATCTGCAGACAAATTGAATATGACATTAAACACGGGGTTACCCGTGAGCAAGTTTTCTCTATGTTCTCTAGAGTACGCAATGATATATCTTTTGCAAACCTCAGAACAGGTAATGGTGCAATGAAGAGGTTAGATGAAGTCGAGAATCGATTTGCTCAACCTAAGGTTATCACTTGGTATTAATGAAAGCATGTGAGGTCAGTCAATTCCACACATCTCTTTATATCTTTGTTTGTTTGTTTGAGATGTGAGAAAGTTCTCATTATCAGTCAGTAAGTAACTACAACACGACAGATCTAATCAGGGGGGAAATAAAGTTCTTTTTGATATCTTCTTTTACAGAATATAATGTTATACGTGTATGGGGATTGAACACGATATAACAAAACATTTTGCGAACCCAGCCTATGCTAGTCGTCCCTTCTATAGAGAAAAAGTTTCCATGCTCCCCTAATGGAAAAAACATATGCTATAAAAAAGAGATGATTCACAAAGCAATAACTGGGAGCAGGTCTACGATATTATTATACATAAAAGCCATAGTACAGCATTTTGGTGGTCACCCCATAGCAATTGATCCATGTTCGATCACCTATTGTAATGCCAAATCTTTTATCGTATTTTCTCATGGATATTTTCCTTATTTCTCACAACAAGATACATGTATGGGATCAAACCAATCTTCATGGATATATGAAAAGCAAAGCTTTCAGCACGATAGAACTTTCTGACATCTTAAGACTGGTCGAAATTATTCCAATTGACAATGGCATGCTAAAAAAAAGCATCAATACAAAGATCTCTCTCAAAGATAATCAGAATAATATTGATGATAAGACTTTGAGCAGATTGTTTGGACAGGAGATGCCTGTTGATCCTACTGCTGAAGACAAGAGCAAGAAAAAGGATGCCATCAGCTTCCGAGATATCGTTCGGCTTCTTATAAAATTTCTCAAAGGAGCAGATCTTAAAGAATCAAAGATAGCCCTTGGAGGACGGTTAGAAGAACTACGAAAAATAGGAGTCACATATCCTGCTCAATACTTATTATTTGATTTCTGTTTAGCGGCATTGGAAGGAGACCAC
>DATAAU010000103.1:0-5297 GCA_036259955.1 Nitrososphaera sp.
AAATCATTCAGGAGCTTTAAGATGCTTAAAAGAGGTGGAAAGAGTACTAAAAACTGGAGGAATTGCAACAATTAGTACAGAATACATACTCAATGATAAGGAACACCCAGAGTTCTTTAATAGAAGAACAATATATGATGAGTTGGTTATTAAGCTACAGAAATTGCAGCTGGTAGAACCTCTTGATTTAAGAATAACAACAAGAACCTTGGATACAGCTATGGGGGCGTACGACACAGAAGGCATTGCCCACCCACACATACTTCTCAGGTATGAAGACATATTATTTACTTCTGTTATGCTTGTTTTTCAAAAACATTGAATGAATGAATTTTTCAGTTCACAGCTCAATTAACTGAGTGAGGAACACCACCACATGGCTCTTGATATCTTTTCCGAATTATTACAGATGGACATTAGCATCTGATGCTCTAGGTGCTAGCATAGAAACACATTCTGTACAATCTTGACCCAGGATAGAGTCAGCGTTATGGCTTTTTGTCCTGCAATTGTTAAAATCAAGCTCAAAACAATACCGTAATTCCAACACAGGAAAAAGTGGACGAGTAGTGGGATTTGAACCCACGACCTCAGCCAGTTTTTAGAGTCATATCTATCTAAAAGGGAAGCCATTAAAATATAATAAATACTGTTCAAATCACTCGTCCATTCCTTTGTCATTATTCGTCTACGTCTATTTCAACAACCCTGTATTCTTGACCTCTTATGTAATTATTTTCATGCCCATGTCCATAGCATACGAGAGCTCCGCTCTTCTTATCCAGATGTAATGCTCTGCCTTCTTCATGTTCTACCTTACAACATATCCAGTTGTTCCTGTATCTGTCATAGTAGGCATTTCCATATTTTCTATCAACATATATCACAACAAAGTCATCTGACATTTCGTGGTTGTTGGGAGAGATATGATGGTTGTACTGCCTTTTGCTTTATTTTCTTATATGCTTCTGGTGCAACTACTGTAAAAGCACCAGCTATCAGTGCCAGAGGGATAGACAGTAAGATAGAATACTGGTAGAATATGAGGTCTACCGTCTCTGCAGTCAAAATACATGCACTTTCAGCGGTAATCAAAATGTATGCACTTGATTTCAATATGTATTTCAAGTTTGGTTGTCTATGTAGCTGTGGCAGCTTGGTAATTCCAATAAGAAAGTTTTTGAAAGTGATTTTAAGGTTTGGGATAAACCCTGACCCAGCTCCTTGCTCCAGAACAGAGCAGCAACTATCAATCTTGCCATTATTTGATGCGTAATTATACCTACCAAGTATTGCAGCAAAGGTTGTAAATCCTGCAAGAGCATAGCCCATTGCATAAGCTAAAGGTATTCCTACCAGATTGAAGCCAAAGAGATACAGTCCAGTGTTTTCGCCTATTTCAGCAGAGGCGATACAGAGAATTTCAATTCCTAATGCTGCAGCATATAGTGCCTTGATATTTTTAAAGAATTGAAACAAGCCTGACGATGATGATAATGGAGAAAGCGATGTTATTGTTTTTAGTTTGTGCTGTAAAGCATCATTATTATTCTCACAAGACCCTGAGGCACAGCAATCGTCAAGTTCATTAGTAGTTATTATTTTAGCCATTGCTATTGGTTTCATTGGTGAGGAGTTTCGGCTATGAATATTAGCGCAGCAGCAGACATCTCTAGAGCATATAACACATTTTTCTAGCTCTACCTTCATACAATCCTGCTGAACGCATTGACATTCTGCGCATCTGACAGAAGTCATTATTACTCATACTTAGAAGACTTTTTCGTATTAAAATCTGCCTTTTTATTCGTCACGTTGTCATGGAAACATAGGGAGTATCGCAGCTTGGCACAGGAACTTTGAGTGATAAGATTGGTCATAAGAGTTTGATTTACACAGGCATGATTGTCCAGGCAGCAGGAATCTGGATTGTGTTATTTGCGAGTTCAATGTCAGGATGGGTTATTGGTATATATCCTTGCTTGGCGTGGGGACTGCATTTGCATATCCTACATTACTTGCAGCTCTCAGTGATGTTACTCACCTCAAATGGCGAGCAACTTCTCTAGGAGTATATAGATTCTAGCGGATTTGGGTTTTGTCTTTGGAGCTATAGGTATCGGCTTCTTAGCAGACTTGTTTGGAGCTACCCTTGCGACTAATTCTGTAGCTTGGATTGCTCTGGTATCTGGAGTCTTTGTATTTGTATTCATGCGTGAAACAAGGCAGAAGAGTGAACAATAGTCAATTGTATCCTTGGTAATTTAGGGATCTATTTGACTGCGACATTTATTGGAAGTTCTATCGTTGCGCTTATAGTTCGTAAAAAGTTCATTCAGCAGGGCGGTAAGTATTCTTCTGTCCTTCTTCTTACCTTACAGTCAACCTTCTAACGCCCTAACGTTGCACTTCAATCCAACAACAGCATCCTTGCCAGCTGCAGTTGAGACAGTCTCGAGGTGAAGGACTAGTCTTACATTCAGAAGGTAGACAGCCACAATTGGCGCATCTTATTTCCATACTATAAGGCAATCACGCAATTGAATTAGAAAAGACTTCATCTAGGAAGAATATATAAAATAACAAGTGTGCCAAAACAGTATGCAATTGAACATATTATTATTCCATATACATCAGGATTCTTCTTTTTTTTATTCTGCTATAATGCTGCCAATAAGCTTTCTCTCAGCTTTCCTCAGGTGCTCCACAATAGTAGACTTGTCTACTTTGAGGTGCCTAGAGAGTTCATCTGAAGAAATTCTTCTTGGCACATCATAGTAACCTAAAGCATATGCAGTAAGGAGCATTTGTCTTTGCCTACGAGTCAACTTTGATAGAAGGGATGCTCCTCCTTCTTTTGTATCGACAGACGTAAGTCCAAGAATTTTGAATGAATTATCACCCCATTTGTTCGTATAATGAAGCAACTTTTTTATTTCATTCTCTTTGCCTATCATTTCCACCTTCATTCTATCTACGTCCAAAAAGTCTGGAGGACGAGCCATTAGCATTTTTGGCGGCTTTATATCTTTTGGCGGCTTTGGAACGCAGGACCCGCCTTCTATGAATACCACAAGCGAGTCATCTTTTTTTTCCTTGTAAAGGAGCTCTATATTTGTGAGAAGACCTTTTCCCCTCAGTAAATCCTGTACATTCATGTTATTATTGTCTTTCAGCTTTATCCTGCATATTATGGCCAGACCCTGAGTATCACATTTGAAGCATCTGAGAGCCTCAAGAACCTCGACCCTGTTAGCATTTAGGCCAAAGATTTGCTTCCATGCAGCTTCATAATTGAACTCCATTGTTATACGTCGCATATGTTATTATTCCACACACGTTTGTGTTTGTAATACTACAGTTTCACCTCTAATAATATTGTGCCCCACATGTTGGGTATAAAGGAAAAATGTTTAGCTCGTTATACAAATTTATGGAAAAACAAAAACAGCAGGAAAAGCTACAAGGACAGCAGCCATCGCCGATTGAATCGACTCAGAGTTTAGTAAGGCATAACGGAGAGATTCCACTATGGGGTTGGATAGCAGTTATCGGATACATGTTGTTAGTAGATAATTTACCTTCATGGAAGTATGATGGATGGGCACTAGTTGCAGGCTGGTTTGCAGCTGGTGCGATGTGTGTAATCAATTATAGGTCATGTGGAAGATATCACTGCAAAATAACTGGACCTGGATTCTTTGGACTTGGCATATTAGCTGTTCTAGAAACAGTTGGAGCGATTAATCTAGCAGCATGGGTTATTTGGAGTATACTCTCTGCGATCCTTGCAGTTGGTTTTGGTCTTGAATATAGGTATAGATATAATAATTCCAAAATCGGTTCATGTTGCGCTGTTGCCTGCGATTCCAAACGAGAATCGCTCCGCCACAAGGATGATGTGTGAATTCTGTTTATGAATAAAAATGATCATGCCAGTATCTCTAACTATGTGCCAAGTTCTACTCTTGGAGCGTCAATTATAACAGCTGTTGTGCTACATTATTTTTTTCCAGTAACAATACTGATTCCTTTTCCGTATAATTTTCTTGGATTACTGATTGTGGGATTAGGAGTGTATCTAGTCTTCCAATCAGTGCGCCTATTAATATCTTATACTACTACTTTCAAGCCGAGTGGAAATCCCTCATCGCTTGTAACTAAATATCCATACAGTCATTCGCGCAACCCAATTTACCTTGGAGACTTGTTAATTGCTCTAGGTTCAGCAACTATTCTCTCTTCCCTTTTTGCATTCATAGCCCCTCTGATCTTTTTCCTTGTAGTAAATACTGCTATCATTCCATCTGAGGAAAATAGGCTTCAGAAAAACTTTAGAAGCGAATATGAAAGATACAAGAAATCAGTTAGGAGATGGCTATAGAATAACTATCATAGTGTTAAGAGCTCAAAAGATGTGTAGAACTAGTGGGAGCTGAATTTGTCCCCCAAATACCTAAAAACAAGCTCAGAATATACCGTATTCTACTAGATTGATAAAAATCGATTGTGTGGGATTTGAACCCACGACCTCAGCATACAATCTTTTGGTGTAAAAATAGTTAAATAAACACTAAGCTCAAGAGCGTCTGTAGGGTAGAAAAATCATCTATGAAGTCTAATTTGAAAAGCGGCAAAGTCAATGGGGTGAATCCGCTTGAAATTGATGTGACCAAAGTCAAAGAGAAATTAGACAAAGGAGAAGATGTATTCATTCTAGATGTACGAACACCAGAAGAGCACGATGCATGGAAATTTTCCTACGACAGGTATCAAGAAACACCAGTTGTTCCGATAGACAGGCTAGTCAGTTCAGAAAATATTGTATCTGAACAAATTCCAAAGGATAAAGAAATCCTGACAGTTTGCTCGCATGGAAATAGGTCACAAATGGCTGCGCAGGTTCTCTCTAAGATGGGATACAAGGTCAAAAACATCAAAGGCGGAATGGCAGCTTGGAACCAGGTATATGATGTGGCGAAATTACCCAAGAGCAACGTTATTACTACTGCAACAACAGCAACTCAAGGTACAGAACAAGTAACTGTATGGCAATTAAGACGTGTGTCCAAAGGTTGCATGGGATATGTAATTGCCATCGGAGAAGCTGCAACTGTGATTGATAGCACATGTGATTTGGATAACTCAGTCTTACGACTTGCAGAAGACAATGGTCTAAAAATAACAAATGTAATTGACACACATATGCATGCAGATCATGTCTCTGGACTTTCAACTATTGCAAAGAGAACTGGTGCTAATGCGTTTATCAGCGCAGAAGAGAAATACGAACCAGC
>DATAAU010000104.1:0-6310 GCA_036259955.1 Nitrososphaera sp.
CTGAGAATAGGTTATTTCCCAAACATTAACCATGCGCAAGCAGTCATAGGACTTGGTAGAGGAGACTTTCAGAGAGCTCTAGGCGACAACGTAGAAGTTACAACACAAATATTCAATGCAGGTCCATCAGCGATAGAAGCACTTTTTGCAAATCAGATTGATGTTACATACATTGGTCCGAATCCTGCAATCAATGGGTATGTCCAATCAAATGGAGAAGCTCTAAGAGTCATCTCCGGAGCTGCTAGTGGTGGCGCAGTATTTGTTGTAAGAAATGATTCAGGTATTAATTCTCCTCAAGACCTTGCCAATAAGAAATTCTCATCACCACAACTTGGCAATACGCAAGACGTAGCTCTCAGGAATTACTTGCTTGACAATGGATATAATACTAAGGACAAGGGTGGAAATGTGGAGATAATCCCTGCAAGGACTGCAGATATAGTTTCAATGATGACGCAAAGAGATATTGACGGTGCATGGGTTCCAGAACCATGGGGAGCCAAGCTAATCAAAGAAACAAATGCCAAAGTATTGGTGGATGAGCGTGACTTGTGGCCAGACGGTAAATTTGTCACTGCGCATATCATTGCAAGAACTGACTATCTTGAAGAGAATCCAGAGGTAGTAAAGAAAGTGCTTGAGGCGCACATTAACGAAACAAACTGGATCAACGATAACCCCGATGAGGCTCTTCAGATGTTCAATGAGGAGCTTGACAAGCTTACTGGGAAGATGATCCCAGAAGATGAATATAGAGAAGGAATGTCAAGGCTTGAGTTGACTTTCGATCCGATAAAGGAATCACTATTCAAGTCTGCAGATGATGCGTTTAACATCGGCTTTCTGGGCAAAACAAGGCCTGACTTATCTAGAATATATGATCTAGATATTTTGAATGAAGTACTCAAGGAGAGGGGACTGTCAGAAATTGTATAGCTAAGAATCATTCACTCATTGATGAAAAATAAGAACCTCCTTTAGATGTTCATGGGGATATTCCTTGTAGTTATATCCTTGATGCGATCGTAAGTTCATTTCACAGGTGATGAATTGAAATTGAATGAGTATTGGGTCATCTTGTAGATTACCTGGCAAATTCTGCGTATCAATGTGCTAAAATTGCCTCAAAAGAGCAAATCTTGCATCTTTGAATTATATTATATTTTCTCACCTGTGTATTGATGCTTCAGTGGCACTGATAGAAACATCATCATATACTAATAAAATTAACAGCAGCGATCAAGAACTACGAGAACAACAAAGGGAGGAGACTGTTGATTTTATTCCAGCCCTTCATGTCAAGGAGATATACAAATCATTTGATTACAAAAATAACAAGAATAAAGGCAGTAGCAAAATTGCCAATTATGATCGTATTAGTAGGAAGCAACAACAACTCTTGACTAACTCAACAAGTAGTTTAAGGACTTTTACACACGATGTTCTCAACGGAGTAGACCTAAGAATAAGAGAAGGAGAATTCGTGACTATTGTAGGACCCTCTGGATGCGGAAAGAGCACGTTGCTTAACATAATTGCAGGACTTGATAGACCTGACTCAGGCAGTTTGCTTGTTAGAGGAGCTGCTGAAGACAGCAATAAGACCTCATCAACTCACAGAATAATGATATTTCAAGAAAGCGCTCTGTTTCCATGGCTGAATGTACAAGAGAATGTAGAGTTTGGGCTTAAAATCGCAAAAGTACATAAGGATAGGAGGCAGCAAGTCGCTGGCAAGTATATAGAAATGGTGGGATTATCGAAATTTTCGGAATCGCTTGTATACCAGCTATCTGGTGGAATGAAGCAGAGAGTGGCAATAGCTAGGGCTCTTGCCATGGAACCAGAAGTTCTACTTATGGACGAACCATTTGCTGCTCTAGACGTACAGACTCGAGATTTGCTTTACGATGAGCTGGTAGGCATTCACAAGACAACAGGCAAGACGATCCTATTTGTCACTCATAACATTAATGAAGCAGTACTTCTTGGAGACAGAGTAATAATTCTGTCATTAGTGCTCAAGAACATCAAGAAAGAATTTCTAATCGACTTACCACGACCCAGAGACCCAGAAAGCCCTGAGCTATACGAAATAAAGAAACAAATTCTGAAAGAATTTGAAGGTGATTTGCAGATTGCTAAAAGAAAATGATAATGATAATTCTACAGCTATCTCTACTGCTAGATTAACTGCAGAAAAAAGAAGTAGTCTAAGAGACGACAACGGCAAGAGATATCGCTTTGATATAACAGATGTAGCAAATGTTGCGCTTTTCCTAGCGGTGTTCGTAGGTTTATGGCAGCTCGTGACTCTTCTTGAGCTGTGGCCAAAAACATTACTGCCACCCCCCGCACAAGTTGCAATCTCTATCAGCGAATTGATAACAAGTAACTCGCTTGTCTTAGGAATTGCTACGACATTGTGGCGACTTGTAGCTGGATTTGCATTATCTATAGCAGTAGGTGGTGTAGTTGGTCTTACAATGGTGAAATTCCAAGGCTTTGGTAAAACAATGAGCTCATTCGCAGTAGGGCTCTTGACATTTCCAAGTATTGCTTGGATTCCCTTCTCCATACTACTCATCGGCTTTAATGACTTTGGCATATTGTTTGTGGTTGTAATGGCATCCATGTTTTCGGTGATGATATCAACCTACGGTGCAATCAGAAACGTCCCTCCTATCTATATCAGGGCGTCAAAGAACATGGGGGCTCATGGCTTTGCCCTTTTTAGACACGTAATGATTCCTGCTGCCACACCATCTCTGATTGGAGGTATAAGGCAAGCATGGTCATTTGCATGGCATGCACTAATTGGTGCGGAGATGCTGATAACCACTCTTTCTGGATTGGGGTATATACTTGCAGTGGGAAGAGAGTTCAATGACATGAGCCAAATAATCGCTGTTATGATCACAATCTTTGTTATTGGCCTTTTATTTGATAGAGCAATCTTCCTCCGCCTAGAAGAAAAAGTGCGATCCAGATGGGGATTAAATCAGCATGCAGAGTAACAAAGAATGTCTGAGTATCTCTTCACGCTACTACCATATTGGTCCACTAAAGATGTTATCTGAGGCATCATACCAATTAAGTAATGCTTTCTTTCTTTAATTGCCAGAGCTCATTTATGCGAATTAGACCATCTCTTTAGGCTTCTGAAATTCTTCCGCTGGGCAAAGACGCTGATATCGTACCTGCATGAACATGAATTGAACTATCTCCTTCCTTGTTACAGGCAAAACACTTCCACTGTACAGTCTCTTTGCACATGGCACATGTCCTGACAGAGTCTAACTCTTGACCGCACGATCTGCACAACATAGGGATTATTATTTTCTACACGAGGAGCCTTTTTAATAATCTCATACTCTTAACCTTAGATATTATAAATAAACTAATTCTATACTTTTGATATATAAAAAATTCTATATATAATATATTAAAAATAAAATGGCTGCAAAATGTCCCTTTAGGAAGAACAGATCAATATCAGCTATTCGAAAAAGAAAAAATTCGACTGTAATCAATTTTTGTCTATCTAAATATAACTAAATCGAAAGCAATGGTTATGATTTGCAGATATTGATCAAAAAAATAGTCTGCTCCTCCATGGAATCCGATACCATGTTTGTATTTAAGTTAGTTATTTGTGCCAGAATGTGAAGATTCAATGGTTGCTTTTACCTTCTGGATGAAATGCTTTCTGTCAATAGGTTTTCTTATGACATCTGCAGTCTTTACTCCTTCCAACATGCTTACAAGCTCATCTGTTGCATCAAGAGCAGACAAGAAGATAACCTTAACATAGGGATCAACAGCTTTCAATCTCTGATACAGTTGTAAGCCATTTATTGTTGGCATTCTAATGTCAAGAACTAACAGATCATAATGCCGGGGTTCTGATCTCGCAAAGGATTGCAATGCCATATAAGAATCAGAAAATGCTTCAACTCGGTAGCCCTCAGAAGTCAAATATGATTTAAAGATTGCAAGGATATCGGGTTCATCATCTACTAGCATAACAATAGGATGATGATCTGTTTGTGCAGGATAAGAATTAGTGACAATATTATCTCTTGGTTGCAAGGATTTATGGGTATACGGAGATAATGCCATCTTCTCTCTTAACCTAGGTTTTAAGGTTTCTCGCTTGAAAACATTCAATGCATTATTCCTAGCTGGCACCGCATCCTTTCTCACCACCGAGTATACAGGATAGGAATATCTAACTCCAATAGGATGCTTCTTTCCAATCTGGTCAAAAGAATATTCTTTGAACGAAAAGCGTTTCATAATTTCATGCAAATCTCCACCTATAACGATCCCATTTGGTTCTGCCTGAGAATTTATCTTTGCACACATGTTAACAGTAGGACCAAACAAGTCTTCTGCTCCTGATGTAACTGTTGTAGCAACCTCAATTCTTCCATAATCGGCACTAATTCTATAGCTGACAGGGGGTAATGCTTCTGCTTCAAGCCTTATATTGATAAATTCATGAGCCGCTATAATTGCAGTACAGCATTCAAGAACCTCTTTGAATGCTGTCATATTCCCACTATTAGATGTATCTGGAAAATAGAAGAGCAGAGCATCCCCTATATTTTTAATCACTTTGGCACCAAAGTTCTTTGCTAATGCAGCCATGGCATTGAGGAATATTTCATAGTACTTCTTGATCTTGTTACCATCTGCAATTTTAGCAGTAATCTGAGTGGAATCTACCATATCTACAAAACAGACGCAATAATAACCATTTGACTGATCTGCAAAATAGATCTCTTCAGTTCGAATGTCAAATTCGACAGAGTTTTTTTCTTTGTCAGTTAAGGTGGAGCTATTTCTGTCAGAGTCATAGGATGCATTCATACACCAATTCTCATATGTTGCTAGAAGAATAACTCTGCTTAGTATTATCGCCAACTAATCATATGTTTAATAAAATAATAAGCGGCTCCTTAAAGGAGTAATAAATAATTTTTTTGTATTCTTTAGCTCAAAAGTTATATTTTTTATTGTTCTTCTAGCCAATAGTATTGTCGAGATGACCCCAGATCTAATAGACAATGTTGGAAGAGAAAGTTGAATCGTTGATATTATATAAATACGCTTTAGATACTGCCAGTTACGTTGACCACGAATGTGGAGGAAATAAGGTCAAAAGTGACTGGGGCAGTCAAAACAGTAGCTATCGACGTAGATTCCGTCCTTGCCGATGTAATGCTTGTCTGGACCGACGAGTACAATAAGCGACGCAAAGCACACATCACAAAGAAAGAGATCGCCAAATGGGATATACCTACAATATTGCCGATAACGCCTAATCAGGTTTACCGCTACTTCACATATGTATGGAAGTACAGGTGGCGTGAAATACCGCCTACAGAACCCCAGATTGGTGAGGTGACAAAACGCATACACCGTAAGGGTTACAGGATATCTATTATCACAAAGCGAGAGAGACCTACAGCACCCTATGTATCCAAATGGCTCGATTTCTATCGGATCTACGCAGATGAATTATTGTTCATTTATGATGCAGTGCCAAAGGCCAATTACCCTTTTGATATATTGATAGACGATGCACCAAAGAACCTAATAGACATTATCTCACCCAAGTCCGCAATACTATTCAACCAACCATGGAACAAAAATTTCAGCTGGCCAGTAAGGGTGAATTCCCTAAGCGAGGCAGAAAAGCTGCTCTAGGTCGTTTAATTGCAGCATATGTATTCAGACAAAAAAAGAATACATCGAGTTTATGTTGATATTTGACCACGATCATCTTAAGATAAACGATATTCCATGCATGGTGAGAAAAGTTGAGTGATTGATGAACATAGGCTAGCTAGCGCTACTGGTTACAAGTGATCTATATGCATTTTATACAAGCGATATACTGATGAAGAACATGCTGTGACAATCACTGCATAAGATTTTTGCAGCTTCAAATTTGATCAGCGCTGATGTTTGTGAGCAAAAAATCCTCTAAATTTCGGCAGCGATAGGATTATTCCATCGCTTATCGCATATTTTTCTATAGAGGAAGAATTAGCGAATAAGCGAATATGCAGATCTAGGCTTCACGATGCCACTACCTACGTTCCGATTTCTTTATGACAAGATGCAGAGATCAGAATATTCTCCTGCCAAAAATATGCATACATACTTGTTGTGGAGTGAGATGAATTCGATAGTAGAAATAACGTTAGATCTCATTTGTAGTCAACGAACCTGACCCACTCTGGAAACCATAGATCGTTTTCTGAGACTCCAATGCCTTTTGCTAGAACAGCAGGCG
>DATAAU010000105.1:0-10139 GCA_036259955.1 Nitrososphaera sp.
TCCAAGCACAACTAGAGCTAGAACGAATCCCGATGTCTGACTTGCGAAATTGCCTTCAACTAGGTAGTTGTAATTAACTATTATTCCATCTGCAACAAGTATGATACCGTTAACGATCAGCAATATAGATACGAAGATTGATTTTTCTCTAAAGGATATTCCAAATGCTACAATTGACATGACTATTGCAGGTGCCGCAAAATAGAATGCTCTGTCTTCTCTGAAGGGGACTATTGGATCGCCTACGAGGTATACTACAATCAAAATAAGCGATGCTACGAGAAGTGCTCTTGTGGCAAAATAGTTCAGATTTGTCGTCATCATCATTGCAGTATTAACCCCACGCTTATAGAGACAGACATAACAAGCCGGTTCTTATATTAAGCCTTGTTTGCTCACCAGAGACACACCCCACACACGCCAAAAGGCCTTTCAGCATTTGCACGTGTTAACTAAATCAAATAGCTTCCTTTGCAGGTGAACCTGCAGCACTTATCACAACTTCCATCTCGCCTGTCCGTGCGTCCCTGCTATGCAGGTCTGGAAGATGGACTGTCTGATTTTGTATTATCAAGTATGATTGATAACCAGAAGGTTCAATGACAATAACTACCTGTGCTTCAGTGATTGGCCGCATCTCCAGATTCTGCACATTAAACAATATCCTAGTAGATTCGCCAACGCTGATGTCTCTTCTATCTGGGTTAAATTCTGTGAATTTAACGTTGGGCGCGTCGGAGTTTGTCTGCCTTGGTATAGAAAAGACAATGACTGCGACAGCGATCGCAACAACTAGAGCTGCCACAAGTGTCACTTTCCAAAGCAACGATCAAAATGGCAGTGTGAGGTATAAACAGGAATCGTGTCTTTTTAATAAAGATTGATTTTATAATTAAATACTCTTACAATAGTATACTATAAGCTGTAATTAACTTGGGTTGTTGAGTTTTCGTTCTTTGTTTATCTTTTTGAGATCCTTTTACTAGCTGGGTATATGGTTTTCTGCGTATGCGAGGTGTGTGATTTTGCTGAATGTTCATAAATCGTTAATTGATCTGGCTGATAATAATACGCCAAAAATTGCTAATGACCTTTCTCTTTATCGCATTGGTAAGATTTTATATTATTACAATCTTTACACATTTACTGGAGTGTATCTCAAAAGGGGCCATATTGTATTCATTGTCGGCGGGGCAACAGCCGTCATCAGCTTTTCAATGCTAGGGTATTACACTCTCCAATTCGTAAATATTATCCAGCAGGAAGGAAAGCATAAGATAGATCCCGGTGGATCGATCAGTGTGGAAGAGAATATTAACAATACTCAAGGCATAGGTATATACGCTATCACCTTAGCTGAATTTAGTGGATCGGCTTCAGTAATAATAATTGATAATGGAGGTAACACCATAGTCAACAAGAGCGTCACTCAGCCAGTCGTTATTGAACCTTTCAATACAGAGAGTCCTGGTAATTACACTCTACATCTCCTAAATCCTACAGACCAAATGCTTGAAGCCGCAATAGGCTTTGGAGACCAACACGATGTCCTGAGTGGGAGAAACGTTCTCTCCTCTGATACTGTGCTTATCCTCGCCTCAACTCTTGTGGTTGGTGTAGTCTTGGCAATAGCTGGTGTAATAATAACAATTTTAGACAGGAGAAAGATAAATAAGATGAAGCAGTTTGGCGACACCAGCGATCTCATATAGGGATGTAAATGGGTCTGATGATACAATATGGCAAAACTTGAAGCAAGAAACATAGGCAAGCAATTTGTTTCGATGCAAGGAAATCAAGCAAAGCTGATCACTGCCATTAGGAACATTAACTTGACAATAGAAGACGAGCAGTTTGTGTGCTTTGTGGGACCGTCTGGTTGCGGTAAGACAACACAACTCAACATTCTTGCTGGACTTGACAAGCCTACAGAAGGAGAAATAATCCTGAATGGTCATCATGTAACTGAAACTGGACCTGATAGGATTATGGTATTTCAGGAAAATGCATTGTTTCCTTGGCTCAGGGTATTGGAAAACGTTGAATTTGGCCTAAAGATGGCTGGGGTTGAGAAGAAAAAGCGACAAGAGCGTGCAATGCATTACCTTGAAATGATGCAGCTAACCAAGTTTGCTGATGCATACACATACCAGTTATCTGGTGGGATGAAGCAGAGGGTTGCGATAGCACGAGCACTTGTTATGGATCCAGAAGTTCTCTTGATGGATGAACCTTTTGCAGCTCTAGATAGCCAGACCCGCGACCTACTGTTGGTAGAGCTTCAACTAATATGGGCCAAGACGAAGAAGACAATGGTATTTATCACACACAACATACTGGAGTCCGTTGTTCTAGGCAATAAGGTCGTCATTTTTACAAGAAGACCTGGCACCATTAAAGAAGAGGTACTTGTAAATTATAAAAGACCTAGGCTTCCTGAAGATGAGAACCTGCAACCATATTATAGAAAGGTCATCGATTCTATAAAAGGTGAGGTTACAGACAAAAAAAATGCTAACGAGGATCTCATTGCTTGAGCTGCAATAGTAGTTCAAGACCTGATGCGAAACTATTGGGGGAGGTCAAAAGCACCTGATCTGCTATCTTGCCAGCTTGCAATATGAAATCCACGGGGTTGACTTCATATTCCGACCAGTCAAGTCCTATAAGTGAAGCTGACTGGCGATTCTTTTCAGAAGGAACCATGACCACCGCAGTGACCTTGATACCATGGGACCTGGCAAGGTCTGCTATCTCACCCAAGTCGGAAAGAGATGAGATGGATTGAGTTACAAGAGAGTGGGGATTAACGTCAAGCTTATTCCTTATTGATTTAGCCGAGTTGTTCTTGATCTTTGCTGGACATGACAGATCAAGTTTGATATTCAAGTCATAGCCGTAATTCTTAAGCATCCTGACTGCCGTGCTTGGTCGCAAGCCAGAATCGCCTAGTCTATCAGCAGGCTCATCACCCATTAAGAGAAGTACGCTCTCCACCCCTGCAAGAATTGCATCTGCCACAGTCTGACATAAAGAAGGGAAATTGCGATCGCGCACCCTTATACTGCAGCTGCAGCTCAACCTTGTTTCTTCTGTACCAATATGTTCTTTGATGTATCTGGCAGCGGTTACACTTGATAGGCGTGGAATACCAAGGACGGAATCAGTCAGGTGGATCCCTCTTACAAGCCCACGAAGCTGTAAAGCGCGGCGCGACATTTCCATTATGCTGCCCTTTAATTGCCCAACATCAAACCTTTCTCCTTTCACTATTTTTGGCGGGTTTAGCTCATAGGCTATGTTAATTGTGTCGCTACGCACTATAATACTAAAAAACATATTCAGGTCTTATTAAATGCGAGGTTGCCCACAAGAGTATCCAGAGCATATATTGGCCCAATGCCACTCAGAGATCTGTGAGGAAGGAACAAATTCTCTCATTTTTGAGACCTGCCCTTGTAGAAAGACCGTACCTGCCAGCAGATGCGGCGCTAGCGATACCTTCCGCTGTGCTTGTAATAATACATTACCACAAAAACACACCCTATGTGTTTCTGACAAAGCGCAGTTCGAAATTGAAATCACATACAGGCGAAATATCTTTTCCTGGCGGCAGGTATGTTGAAAGTGACGGAACCCTGCTTGAGACTGCCTTACGAGAAACTGCAGAAGAAGTTGGGATCATATTCAATATTGATCAGATAGTTGGCTGCCTAAGCGCAGTTCGCACTATGACATCAAACCACTTTATTGTGCCGTTCGTTACGGTACAGGACATGTTACCTCAATACAGGATTTCAACAAACGAAGTGGACGCAGTAATTGATGTTCCACTGATTGAAACACTTCAAAGCATCCAGCTGGATAATGAACATTACCACATTACCAAGGACGCATTTAAATTTACTTATAGGAACAATATCATATGGGGAGCAACCGCAAGGGTGTTAAAGCAGATGCATGACATTCTCCTCAGACCATCTTGATGATATTCATTGCATCTTGCGATATGTACGCTGGTAATTCTTGCTTGCTCCTTTGCCCCTTTTTTATTATATTATTCTCCAAACATCAATTATCTTTGTCTCATATGGGCTAACGGGCCCGGTGGGCTTCGATCCCACGGCAACTGGCTCCGGAGGCTTGCGCTTCCTTTCTAAGGGAACAGCGCCCTATCCTGACTGGGCGACGGGCCCTATCTGCTGTTTAAATCTTCTCTTATATGAAAGATACTTGCCATAAATGGCGTACAGAAGACTGTTTAGTTGCTCTCACTACTTGCATAGTGTCATCAGGTGGGTAGATGCTAGCTGTTATGCTTATCTTCTATATACCATCCCTGACATAACAGATTAGAGCAGAATTCTCGTTAAACGCATACGCTAATTTAGGTTGTAATGCTAGTATATTTATGATAGCTGAAGAGCAGGATAGACCAATAATTGTGTCAAAGGTGAAATATCTTGGCTCCTCTCTCCTACCCTCGCCAATAGAACTAGAAGCGACGATTGTGCTTTACCACAATAGAATGCATATTCCCGAGCTAGATGCCACAATTACTATAGATAAGGTATCTCAAATTGAATTAGCAAAAGGAAAGGATTTGTCGTCGGAAGTCATTATGATGTTTGGAGTAGTCGGTCTAATAGTAGAGAAGGAGAACTCCTATATGATGATCAAGATTGTCAATAGTCCTGACAGCCTGCTATTTAGGTTTGGAGATACCATAATTGCTGAAATGTTAGTAAAAGAGATAAAAGCAATACAACACTCTAAATAAAAATATTATATTATTTTGAGAAAAAATTATACAATATGTAGCATCTTAGAGGTTTAACAAAGTTCGTTGAAGACAAGTTTAACTTTTCAAAACTTTTTTATGTAGAGTTGCACTAATTGTGTGTATATGTATGCAAAGCTTTGCAGCATTGAAGTTCTACCGAGCTACATTAAGGAAGTCGAAGTGGGAGACATCTTGACAGTACAGGCGCTAATAAGAAACGCACTTGACTGGCATTATTTTTATGAAAAAGTATGCAATATTAGAGTCGGAGACAGAACTGATTTCACGGTGATTACTCCAGAAGGTGAAAGGGTAACCGGCTTTGGCAACATTCTTGAAGTTGACAAGTGGAGCAATCATGGCCAGTACGGATTTAAGATCAAGATAAGTGTTAAAAGGCAAAAATCGCTGTCCGATAGAAGAACAAAAGGTTCTATCAAAGAAAAAGTGTCATCAGCGCAACCTGAAAATCTGCTGGATGCTACTGCTGAGTCTGCATCAGTTATCTCTCCTAATGCTCGTCTCTTTACTACTGCAGCTCCTACTCCTGCGAAAAATACAACTACTGTAGTAACACTACAGGACATAAATTCATTCCAAGAATTGTTGAAAGAGTCTCTTGCGATGGATATAACATACTAGCTGCGTATCTTCGCTACGACTACCTTATTTTTAAACCTCGTCTTTTGTAAGTTTTATCCATCAATGATGTGTATTTTTTCCACTCTTATGTCTTCAAATAATCGCATATGTTGTGTAGTTGATAGATTAGGCTTTCAATTCGCTTATGAAAGATCATGCATGCTGCTGACAATATACATTGTTGTATGATATATCACAATTCGGATCAAGTAGAATTAAAAGCCAATCGTCTTATAATCAACTAGTGATGGTAGACTTGTTCAGCTCTTTAATACTGATAGCATTAGGGTTTGGGCCCACCTTTGTCGCAATGGAAACGGCTTGGAGAATGGGTAAGATAATGGGTAAACGAGGAGGAGGAAGAGAAAAAAACCTAGTGTGGAGGTCGATGTGAATGCTCTTGTATGATCTAACATCGGTTATACTTGGGTCTGCAATTCTCGCTGGGCTATTTGTTTCGATTGCAATTCGTAGACCAAAGACTATCTCTGCCTTAAACAACAATTGGCAAAAGATAGAGATCACGAGATAACCTCAATTTTTTTCTCACTACACTTTTATAACATTTAGATAGTGCTTTAGTTCGCCCTTGGTAGCTGCACTTAAGGTTTTCGCAGTAGATATTGATGGCACACTTACTGAAAACGGAGGCGGTATGGTGCATCTTGCAGCCCTCGCTAAGCTGCGCTACCTTGAAAAGATGGGTTACAATGTGATCTATGTTACAGGCAGGTCATCCATTGAAGCATATGTACTTGCAGTTTTTGGTGGCACAACTAGAATTGCCATTGGGGAGAATGGAGGCGTAATCACAACTGCACCACAGGAGCACAGACTCTTGGCAAGTAAGGAAAAATGTATGCGAGGCTATGAAGTTTTGAAGAACAACCTCAACGGAGTGAAAATAAAGCCTGTCTTTCCTAGAATGACCGAAGTAGTATTGCTTCGAACCTTTGAACTAAAAGAGGGCCAAAAAATTCTAGACGAATATCACCTTCCCCTTTATCTGTCGGATAGTAAGTATGCTTTCCACATAAATGAAAAGGGGATTAACAAGGCATATGGCCTTAAAGAAGCGCTAGCTGTGCTCAGTGTGGAGCCCAACCAGGTTGTTGCAATTGGAGATAGTGAGACTGATGTATCCATGTACGATATTTGCGGATATAGTATTGCCCTTGATCATGCAGACGACAATGTTAAGGCTCAAGCTGATCATGTGGTGGCAGGAAGGGAAGGTGCTGGCCTTGTTGAAGCAATAGATTTTGTTGCATTCAACTACTTAGGAGTAAAAGCATGACACTTCATGCTATAATCGACGAAGTGCGTGAACTTGTGTCCTCTGCGCTTACCTCTGCAGGCTACCCTGTAATTGACTTTGACGTATCAGAACCTCCACAACAAGCGTTTGGAGACTTATCATGTAACGTAGCGTTCCACCTAAGCAAGCATCTAAAAAAGCCCCCTTCAAAAATAGCAACCGAGCTGGCCGAAGCAATTAGACCACGAATACAAGGCAGCTATATCTTGTCAGTAGATTCAGTCGGTGGTCACATTAACTTGAAAGCAAACTATTCTAGGTTGTCACCCGCTACAATATCGCATGTTCTATCCAATCCGCAGAATTATGGGTACCCTAACATTGGGCAAGGCAGACACATTGTCATAGAGCACACAAGTGTCAACCCAAACAAAGCCCTGCATGTAGGGCACCTGCGTAACGTAATAATTGGTGACACTCTATACCGTATAATGAAGGCAACAAATCACAGGACAACGGTCCTCAATTACGTTGACGACTCTGGAGTGCAGATAGCCGATATAATAGTCGGATTCAAGTTTGCAGGTTTTCCAGTTACACCTCCAACAAAAAATCAAAAGTTCGACCACTATTGTGGTGATGAGGTGTATGTCAAGATAAACGAAATATATGAAATAGATCCACAAGTTGCTGAGAAGCGAAAGCTTGTACTCAAAGAGATAGAAGAGGGCAAATCCGAGATCGCCCATTTTGCTATGGATATAACATTACGGGTCTTGGAAGAGCAGTTAAAAACATGTTGGAGAATGAAAGTACGCTATGATCTGTTGAATTTTGAAACTCATATTGTTAGGTCAAAACTATGGAGCAGGGCCTTCGAGCTGTTAAAAAGTAACAGCATTGCCAAGTATGAAACAGAGGGCAAGAACAAGGGATGCTGGGTCATAGGGGATGAAGAGGGAGAGGACAAGGTTTTGGTAAGGAGTGACGGTACAGCAACATACATTGCAAAAGATATACCGTATGCTGCATGGAAGTTAGGGCTTGTCAAAGATCCATTCTACTACTCTGAATATATTAAGCAGTGGGATGACTCATGGCTTTACGCCACTGCTCTTATAGCAGGAATTAACAAACCTTTTCCTGATAATACATTCAATGGTGGTGAACGAGTGATAACGATAATTGATTCAAGACAGTCAAGGCTCCAGAGAATAATCTCACATGTGCTCTCAAAAATTGGAGTAGCCGGCGAACACAAATATTTTCACCTCAGCTACGAAGCAGTAACTCTAAGCTCCGACACTGCCAAGGAGTTTGGAATCGATATCGGTGATAGGCAGTTTATGCATATGTCAGGCCGTAAGGGCATATACATCAATGCCGACTACGTGCTTGACGCCCTTCATGCCAAAGCATATGAAGAAGTAAGAAATAGGAACCCTGATTTTTCTGATCAACATCTAAACACGATAGCAGAAGAGATCTCGATATCTGCGATACGTTATAACATGATAAAACAAGACTTTGACAAGATAATTACCTTTGACATCAAAGAGTCGCTGAGCCTCGAAGGCGACACTGGACCCTATTTACAGTATGCATACGCTAGGTCGCAGCGTATACTTGAAAAGTCCGAACAAGGCATAATTGCAGGAAGAACAAACTCTGCCTTTGATAAGCTCACACATGAGTCAGAAATTGCTCTGATAAAAGAGATTGCCAAACTCGATCTTGTTGTTGAGAATGCAGCTAAGTCGCTTTCTCTAAAGTCGCTTGCTCGTTATGCCTCCAACCTTGCGATGACATTTAATCTCTTTTATGAAAAGGTGCCAGTGCTAAGAGAACAAGATAATGAGGTGCGAATGGCTCGCCTCGGCCTCGTTAAGGCATTCGGCATAACCTTGAAAAATACGCTCGAATTACTTGGAATAACTGCACTTGATCGGATGTAATAATGATATAAATACCTCTTTAGAGGGGTAAACTAATTTATTTTGTATTCAATCTATTATTTCTAGTCACTTATCTTGCGCCTTTGTGCCATCCTCATTCACGTATCTCCTGTAGCAGGGATGTAGTATGAACATTTAACTTTTAAAACTATTATATCGCTCTCTGCAGAAATTAATTTCCCGCTGATCTGAGTTCAGTTAGTTTGAAGATCTTGTACAAATCACCTAAGCTAGACTTATCTCTTCAAGGATGTTATATGGCGACGTATATCATAATAAATATCATCTTTGGATTGATTTTTATTCCTTGCGTGCAACTATCGGCTTGTTTTGACAAGGATTGAGGAAAGTTCTTATGTATTACTATTTCATACTCCACGAAAAAAATGGCTTATCCGAGTAGCATGGGATAAAAAATTCCATACACATCTTGGGATAATTGATGTCTCTTCGATAATCGGCATGGAGTATGGCTCAGCAATCAGAACCACAGAAGGAAAGCTCATCTTCCTTATGGAACCTACCATTCACGACTTTATAATGAAGTCAGAGCGCAAAACTCAGATAGTTTATCCAAAGGATTTAGGCTACATTGTAGCTCGAACTGGGCTCAAGAACGGCTCAAAGGTACTGGAGGTTGGGACCGGTAGTGGAGCACTTGCTACCTTCATGGCAAGCATAGTCAAGCCTGAGGGCCATATTTACACTTTTGATGTCAATTCCGAGTTCATGGAGAATGCAAAGCGCAATCTCGAAAAGGCCGGTATGGCCCAGTACGTGACGATGCATCACCATGATCCACATCAGGGTGTAGATATACGCAATGTTGATGTTGCAACTGTTGACCTTGGTGATCCGTGGACCGTAGTCGATCAAGTATATGATGCACTGAAAGGCGGCGGTGCATTTGTAGCAATTTGTCCTACGACGAATCAGATTGAAAAAACTGCAGAACAGCTAAAGAAAAGCGGTTACGCCGATATAGACTGTGTAGAACTCATGATCCGTAACATGGAGGCAAGAGAAGGCATGACTCGCCCATCTATGAGGATGATTGGACACACCACCTATCTTGTCTTTGCAAGAAAGGTCGAAAAGCCGCAGGAAGTGCTCCTAGTATCCGCTAGCGATGAAGAGGAGAAAGACAACATCGGAAACAAAGAAGCATTAGAATAGTAAGCAATAAACGGATCATTTCGAGATGCCCTAAGCAGAAAAATTGTTGGTCAGCACACAAGCGCAAACCCTGTCGCACCATTTGAAAGAGTATGATGATGAGTTCCAGTTGACGATTATCTATAAATGATTCAATAGTTAGTTTGTGTCTGGTGCTTTTCTATAAGGTAGAAGACACTAGTGAAAGTTTGTCAGATTGCAGCAAAGCAAACTGCTGACTTTGACAAAAGACTGAGATTACAAGTACCTTGCATTGTTGACATGTTAGCAAAGCATAAGAGTGCGTTGGATAGAGTAAGGGCCCTACTAGACCTCATACTACACA
>DATAAU010000106.1:0-4549 GCA_036259955.1 Nitrososphaera sp.
GTGCTCCTGTTCTCTGTTGCAGGAATGCCTTCTCCCATCAGCGCTCAAACCCCGGAACAGGGACAAGTGCAAGAACAACAGCAACAAGCAAATAGCCAAGCACAAAACGGCACAAGAATAGTTGAAGCAGGTGGGGGAGACGCTGTCGCTCCGGTTACTTGGTTTATCCCACAAAATGTTACCATAAGGGTGGGCGAGACTGTGATGTGGACAAATCCGACACCTGTACCAGAGCCTCATACCATTACTTTCATTAGAGAACCAGGTTATGTTGCCAACCTAGACTCGGCCTATTTTATTCCGAATGGCACGGAACTAAAACCAGCTGTCCCCGGCGAGATAAATACTGAACCAGTCATAATGCCTGGCCAGAATGGCACCACCACTGACAACATCATAGTTGCGGCAAATAACAGGGCTCGAAGCCCCGTAGTTATAGATGCTCAGAACAATGTCATATACCTGCAACCAAATGCAAACTATACTATGTCGGGAGATGAATTGTTTGTCAATTCTGGTGCATTATGGCCGGAAGGTCTGATAGCACCGGGTGCACCACCAGTCACATCATTTAGCGTCACCTTTGAAAATGCAGGAACATATGACTATCTCTGTATACTCCATCCCTGGATGACGGGTCAAGTAATAGTGCAGTAAAAGTCGAAAGTCGAAATCAACTCTTGTTCCTTTCATCCCCATTTTTTCTTTTTATCTTAATTTTCATAAGCAAACAAGGTCATAAGAATTGGATGAAGCCTGACGTACTGACTCTAACTCCTTTGCAGTTATGATACTTCCAATAATAAATGGCGGAAATTCTGATTTTGGATTCAAATGAATTATCATCTAAAACCCGACGGGCACGCTAATTACAGGAGTCATATGTTCCGGCTTCCGGAACAAACAAAAGAAGAAGAAGAAGAAATCAGAGTGTGTCCAAGTTACAACATTCCATCAATGTCAGCAGCAGCATAATAAGAGTATACAACAACACAACTGCCTTGGACTCTATTATAGAGGTTTAACGCCTTGTAACGAGTGTCTCGGAGTTCTTCTTCATCGTCTCGTCCTCCAAAAACTTATGATATCTTTTCATGTTTTGAGCCTGATTTCCAATAGACAGAAATGGTGTAGATATCTGAGGTATTTTCCTGATAACTTTATTATCTATACAGGAGTTCTTGTTATTGGCCTTGTATATTGCATAAGTTCTACAGGCATCGAGAATTTGCTCACAAAAACCTTCAGATCTTACAGACGAAATTAGATATCAGCTATGAGTAGCGAGTCTTTGTTGAAATTCCTGCGTTCAATGACTGTTAGTAACGTGCTGGCTTAAATCATCTTCTGTCTCAAATGCTGTATGACATAGCTCACACATATGTACACGAGATCCTTCAGGATTGGTATTCTTGGTGGTGGTGGTGTAAGCAGGTTTCGAATATTTTGGCATAATTATCTCAACTTCTGGATAAGCAGCAGTATACCCAGGAGAATCATTCATGTAATAGCGTAATGGGTCAGGGTGCACATCTCTCTCATAATTTTTTTGGACGTATTCCTCTGGCACCTTTAACCACAACACATGGCCATCCCAACCTTCAACCTTTCCTATGGGAACATAATAATAATGAATATTGACAAATCCTCTCTTAACTACAATAAAGTCACGACTTACAGCATCAATATCTCCAATATCGACATCATCACTTGTGTGCACTGATTCGTTGATAAGGTCTATCCAACTTGGTTTCGTCTCTTCTTCCATTTTTGTTGTTGATGGTTTGTCAGATGATACCATATAACATCTTACAATAACGTGCGCGCTGTATGATATTTAGCAACTTCAAATCCTTTCTGCCTACCTAGCTACATTGCGTATTGAATGCAGCCAAGAATCATAACGATTCACCGAACATTAAGGTCGAAAAAAATAAGCCTTTGGAAATATTATAAAATCGACGGAGAAACTATACCACAGACCTAAAGTTAGTTTAAGACGCTTTTTGCACCAAGAGACAAAGTAACAATAACCATTACATCGATTAACTTAAAGACTAAAAGTTGCGATAGCGAGATCCGAAGAACTGGCCTAAATCATATGAAATTCTATGATAAAGGTGAGGGCAATCTAGCAGGTATGAGCATAAAGTTGTCGAATATTTTATCTGTCAGATTACGACATATAATGATTGCAGAGTGTAGATATGGGACGGATACGAAAAAATGATGGATACCAACAAGCGCATGTTACTGGAGCCACCATTAGAACCAAATCATTGACTAAATTAGTCAGACTTCATAATGAAGTAGCAGATATTTGGTCGTCGAATCGACGAGGAAGCAAGCTCTTCAAGGACTTAGTCGAAAGGCGAAAAAAGGATTGTCCTGACTGTATTAAATATGCGTATGAAGAACCTGCTTATCTAATATGTCATTATCTGAATTCTGATGATGTTATGGAAGTATTAGGCTGTAATAGAAGGACTGCACTTGACTATCTACAAGCACTCAGGGATATAGTGCGTTGTTACAAGACGTTTTAGAACCTATTCGTCGCCGGCACGATTGAGTTACAAGAGCATCATTCTCAGTATTTAGTTACGTCCAGCCTTTTTTAGCGTGTGCTGCTTTGCGTTGCTCTTTCCAATTCAAGAATGAAGCAAATTTTTGATGAGTAGAAGATGGAATTAATTCTGTTCTTATAGTCAGTCCTTCACGTACAAGAATCTACTCAAAGAAGATTTAATCTAATATCAGGATAGGCTCTAGCCCTCAAAGTATAAGGTCTAGGTAAACCATGTTTATCTATTGCGTCTACGCGATATTAATGAGATATTTTTGGCCCACTATCACAACTGCACATAAGGAGAGAAAAATAAATAAATAAAAATTAGTTGCCACACTATCTTACTTCGAACTCTGCTGCAATATTAGTCAGTGCTTCCTCTGTTGTTCTCAGAATACCGTCTTTTGCAAAACCTCTTCCGAAGAGTGGGATGCCCGACAAATCCACATTCCAAAGTGCGTCAATTCTTGTTGCATTGGTAATAGATGATGAAGGAGCCAGGGTGAGTGTTCTCGTACCTGTCACAGGTCCTTCGGTGATATTTGTTTTTATAACAAATTGTTCTGGATTCACGGTTACGAATTGATGAGTCACCGTGTCTCCGAAAGGACCTGCCTCTATAGTTACTTCTCTTTCGGTTGTATTAGATGTCATGTTAATCGGGACCGTATTGATATTTTTTATGGCTTTGAAGGTAGACCAGTATCTTGTCTCATTGTCTATGTCTGACACGACATTCCAAACCTGATCTATAGGAGAAGGTAGCTCACGAGTGGCCCTAATCTCTTCTAATGACGTGGCTGCTGCTTGAGGAATTTGCCATACCGTCGCCATAACAATAGAGGCTAGTGCTAGAGCCGCTACTATTATGATAGCATTTGTTTTCGTATTGGTATTTTCTTTCGTATATTTGTCGTTATTTTTCATCCGGGGTTATAGCGTCTAAAATTTTTTTAACCCTTGTTCACCCATGAGACGTAACATAGTTACCCAGCGGTAATAGAGGTCAGTCAGAAATTCATTTTTTGCTACATTACCCTTGCTCTTTATTTACATGTGATGTCAAAGATCTCTGATTCTCTTCTTTTGCTATTTCCGACTCTAGGTAACCGCCTTCAAAATGTCTATTTTTGATGTCTTTTTCGCTTTGAAATCGAGTGTAAATTGTAGAAACCTTTTTAGATTTTCTTGCATTTACTAGGAGCAACAAAGAATCAGCTTTTGAAGCGATATCGCTTCACGGCCCGATGGGCCCGTTCTCTTGTCAGTTCTTTTAGAAGGATGGTACTCTCTATCAGTAGAAACTAGCTTTAGACATTTGGCTAAATCCCAGACTGCATTGTTTTAAATAACGTAACCAAAATTCTGGTTTGGATTTAAATAAATATTTATTCAAATCCCGGCGAACCCATTCTTTTTTGGATTGAAAACATACATACAGTTATTTTGTCTGCTAGTAATCTATGGCTCATCTAAAAGTCACCTTGATTACTTCAATCTCATCTTGTGTCATCGTTACTACTAGGGCTATCATGAATGCTATCAAACCTGTGCGAGTCTAGCGATACGGTAGCCTAACGTTGCCAGCGGAAATGTCATTGCACGTCAAGGTAGGTTCTGTAAAAGACGCTGGTACAGGCATATAATGGGATACATAGAATCGCAGGAGGTTTCCTCTTGTATGGTTTCTTCCGTTAATGGTTGCGCCTCATCCCCCATCGGAGATAGTTCTTCTTCCTGCCCCATCGGAGATAGTTCTTCTTCCTGCCCCGTGGATGGTAATTCTTCTTCTCCTTCTTCTACTGTGATTTCGACTGTATCAGATGCAGTTTGGCCGCGACTATCCGCAACTGTAAGAACACTATCGTAGGTACCAGCTTCATTAAATGTAGCCACGAAACTTTGGTCATTGCTTTCTGCTATTCCATCGTCGTCCAAATCCCAGCTAATGGTATAAGGTGCTATTCCACCTGAAATATC
>DATAAU010000107.1:0-3346 GCA_036259955.1 Nitrososphaera sp.
ATAAAGCAGCTGTGTCTTGATGTTATGCCTTTTGCCATACAAGCATTGGAGCGCCATTACAAATTCTTCAAGAGACGCGTTGCCAGCACGCTCGCCGAGACCGTTTATGGTGACGTGCGCACATACAGCGCCAGCGTTTACGCCTGCTATCGAATTAGCAACTGCAAAGCCAAAATCATCATGACAGTGGACGCTTATTGGAAGCATTGTAGCCTCCTTCACCTCTTTTACAAGTTCAGCGATATATTGCGGAGTTGCATAGCCTACGGTATCTGGTATGTCTAGCCTATCTGCACCAGCATGTGCTACCTCCTTGAATACCTGTAATAGGAACTGTCTGTCAGATCTCGTAGCATCCTCTGCTGAAAATTCTACCTGTAAGCCATGTTTTTTAGCATATTCTACTGCAGTGATCGCCTTCTCTAAGACCTGGTGACGCGTCATCTTTAACTTATACTGCATATGTATGTCTGAAGTTGCTATGAAAGTATGGATGTACTTCAAGTCACATTTGATGGCGCTATCAATATCAATCTGATTTGCACGAGCAAGGCCAAAAATTTCCGCCTTCAATCCTTGCCTTACTATCGACTTAATTGCCTGCATCTCCCCCTGAGATACTATGGGAAACCCTGCTTCTATTGCATCGACTCCAAGTTCATCCAGACGAGACGCAATCTTGATCTTCTGATCCGGCGTTATTGTCACACCAGGCGTTTGCTCGCCATCTCTGAGAGTAGTATCAAAGATTCTGACACTTTCAACGTTTTTTGATACTAGTTCAGACGTCTTCAATTCTCTACACCACCTCTTGGAAGGGCTGAAACTCCCGTTCTTGACAACTGTGCAATTCCATAATGCTCGACTAGATTTTTAAATGCATCTATTTTATCTGGAGTGCCAGTTATCTCGACTGTTATTGTCTCCTTGCCAATATCTAAGATGTTACCTCGAAATATGGTAGAATAGTTGACTATCTCACTTCGTGTTGTCGGATCAACGGCCTTGATCTTGATGAGCGCAAGCTCACGATATACCGTCTTGTCCGTGTCAAGCACCTTTACTTCTATAACGTCTATGAGTTTGCGCAACTGCTTTACCAACTGATCAAGCGTCTTTTCATCACTATTAGTGGTTATGGTCATTCTAGATAGGTCTCGTTGTTCCGTCGATCCCACTGTAATGCTTTCTATGTTAAAACTACGCGCCCTGAAGAGGTTAGTGACTCTGAATAGCACACCCGGCTTGTTTTCAACCAAGGCAGATACAATATACCATGATTCTTTTTGGATCGTAGTTGTAAACAATTTTCTATTACGCTCCTACGATCATATCCTTGAGACCGGTGCCAGGTGCTACAAATGGGTAGACGTCTTCCTCGGGATCAATTGGGATGTCTATTACTGTCGCTACATCAGATTTGAGCGCTGCTTTGATAGCTTTCTCAAGGTCATGCATAGATTCGGCTCTTATGCCTTGAGCGCCGTATGCATCAGCTATCTTGACATAGTCGGGGCAGCGATGTTGATGTACTCCACTGTAGCGTCTGTTGTAAAATGTGCGCTGCCACTGGGCTACCATTCCAAGCATATAGTTGTTCATGAGAAATACTATTACTGGCAGTTTATCAAGAACTGACACAGCAAGTGAATTTTCGGTCATGTTAAATGATCCATCCCCCGCGATATCGACCACAGGGACGTCCGGTCTGGCAGCTTTGGCTCCTATTGATGCTGGAAATCCAAAGCCCATTGTACCAAGACCTGTAGAGCTGAAGAATGTACCTGGTGCTATCACATCAAAGTGCAGAGAAGCCCACATCTGACATTGACCTACTTCTGTCGTGACTATGGCATTAGCTGGCAACAATTCGCGCAATTTCTTGAGCGATTTTTTCGCTGTTATCTCTCTTGGATAATCCTTGAGGGTTTCAGCATAATACTGTATAAGCTCTTTTCTGCGCTTTAACCATGGACTATCTGAGTCTCTTTTAATCATCTTCTTTGAGAACATCTTAACAAGCGTACGGAGTGAGGATTTTACGTCACCTACTAGCGCAACATCTACTGACTTGTTCTTTCCTATCTCTGCTGGGTCAATATCCATGTGGATTATGCTCATGCCCTTACCAAACTCATCAAATTTGCCAACAGATCTATCAGAAAATCTTGCACCTACTGCCAAGATGCAGTCTGCCTCTAGAATTATTTTGTTAGCTTCTGCGTGGCCATGCATCCCGATCGGTCCCATGGCAAGCGGATGGTTCTCAGGGAATGCACCTTTGCCTTTGAAGGTAGTGACAACGGGTATCTTCACAAGCTCTGCAAGCGCCTGAAGTTCCGAAAAAGCTCCTGAAAGAATTACACCCCCACCTGCCATTATTATCGGCCGCTCAGCGTTGAGCAAAAGCTCTACTGCCCTGGCCATCTCTGAGAGGTCTGCTTCTACGTTTGGATTATAGCCTCTAACTTTTATAAGATCTGGAAACTTCATATCAGCTGTTGCCTGCTGTACGTCCTTAGGAATATCCACAAGTACGGGGCCGGGCCTCCCGCTCTCTGCAATGTATACCGCCTTTTTAACAACTTCTGGTATTTCGGCGGCGGCCCTTGGTTGAAATGAGTATTTTGTGCAAGGATTTGCCACACCTATAATGTCTGTTTCTTGGAAGGCATCCTTGCCTATCATGGCAAGCGGCACCTGACCAGTTACAGCTACAATTGGAGAAGAATCTGCATATGCCGTAGCAATCCCTGTAATGATATTTGTGGCACCTGGACCTGAAGTTGCAAAACATACTCCCGCCTTTCTCTTTATTCTGGCGTAGCCATCTGCCATATGAGCAGCCGATTGTTCGTGTCTTACCAGGATGTGCCTAAAGTTTGCATCTACTAACGCATCATATATTGGCAAGTTCGCTCCTCCTGGAAGGCCGAAGACTACGTCTACGCCCTCTTTCTCTAGGGCTTGAATCAACGCTTTTGCGCCTGTCATTTCAACCAATTTTATCTCTCACCAAATTCATTTGCATAAGCATGCTTGTTGAAAGCACAGAGTTTGCCCCTAAGCAATCCTCAGCAGAACCAGAACATGAACGTTGTGTCCATAACAATATCTATTGTCAGCTCGAGGCATTTTTATTTATGTGAATGGAAATTATTTATAAAGTTTATGGGATGGATGATGCAGATATATTGAAAAAGGCACTGTAACTCAAAAACAAAAAAGGGCAATTTTATTGCGTTAGAGATGTTTGTTTAAAGTAACGAAAAGTGTATGATCGATAACGATGTGCACTTACAGGTTAAAGGTTTCAATAAGTAGTTGCAAATCCAAGGAGATTGTC